>NZ_JBTZSY010000041.1:0-19789 GCF_054815885.1 Anoxybacillus sp. TBDG-1 | reverse complement strand
AAGTTCACGAGGAAAGTGAACTTTTTCTTGACGTCCTACTTTTTCAACACTTTGACCCCCATGTTATGGCATGGGGGTAAATACTTTTGGCAACGCAATGAGGCAGTTTGGAAAGATATAAGGGCAAATCGTTTCATCTTTGTAGTGCATGTGAATTTGGCGAAACTGTCCGTCTTGTAGCGCGTATATTTCGACTGTTTCATGAATTGGGTCGACAATCCAATATTCTTTGACGCCAGCTCGCTCGTAGTTGTGAAATTTCGTAATGCGGTCGTGTTTGGCGGTAGATGGAGAAAGAATTTCTATGATAAGATCAGGCGCTCCATAAATTCGTTCATTTCCAATTTTTCGCTTGTCGCAAACGACGATTAAATCAGGGATATACCAATCTTTAATGTCATGAAGGGGAGTATCCTTTGTTGCAAATAAACATACATCGATTGGTGCGACAAATACTTCACACGAGGAATGATGTAGAAAATCAAAAAACAATGCTGACAGAGCGGTAACAATACGTTGGTGTCTTGGTGTAGGTGAAGGAGTCATACATAGGGCACCGTCAATTCCTTCATATCGTTTGTCATCATGCAAGGTTGTGTAATCCGCATACGTCCAAAGACGTTTTTCATTTGGCAGCGACATACTTATTCCCCTCCTTCTACTTTCATTTTATCGTATTTTTCTCAAGAAAAAAAGCGGCACGAGTGCCGCTTTTCTTACAGGTGTACAAGCTTTTGCAAGGTGCTTTCTACTTTAAATACACGATTGTTTAATACTTGGATGCTCGATTCGTGGTCGGTGAGGGCAGGGAGTACTTTTTCTTCTAGTATGTTTGTTAAGCGGGTGATGTTTCCTTGCATGTTGTGGACATCGAGTGCGAGTGCATCGTATTTTGCGGCGAGCACCTCTTGACCGTGGCGAATCGCTTCACAAATCGCTTTCGTTTCGAGTGTTCGTTCGTCAAGCAGCTGCACTTTCCCATCTAGTGCTTGTACTTTCCCATCTAGTGCTTGTACTTTCCCATCTAGCGTTTGAACTTTCTCGTCCAGTGCTTGTACTTGTTGGCGTAAGGAAGATACTTCTTTTTCAATAGCTTCCACCCTTTTCTCGACTGCTTCCACTCGTTTTTCCAGTAATTCGACTTTTTCTCGGGTTGCTTTTACTTCATGAAGAATTTCGTATAGCAGCTGTTCCACCATTCCATTCACCTCCTTTTCGTTTCCATTTTACACGAATCGACAGCGGATGACTAGCGAATGTTTTTCTGGTTTTTATTATAGAGAATCAATGCCTAAACAAATAAAATAAATAGTAGATGAACAATGAAGTGGGTGAAATAAATGATCGAGTTGCTCGAAAAACAAAAGCGCTACTTTCGTACAGGGGAAACGCTTTCTCTTGATTTTCGTTTAAAACAATTAACACGACTAAAAGAAGTGATACAAAAATATGAACAGACAATTACCGATACGTTAAAAAAAGAACTGCATAAATCGCCGTTGGAAGCATATACGATCGAAATCGGGATCGTGTATGAAGAAATCCATTTTATCACGAAGCGGCTTGCTCGATGGATGAAGCCACAACGCGTGCCGACGCCGTTGACGCATTTTGGCTCAAAAAGCTACATATATCCAGAGCCATATGGAGTAAGCCTAATTATCGCGCCATGGAATTATCCGTTTCAGCTTGCGATGAGTCCACTTATCGGCGCGATTGCGGCAGGAAATTGTGCGGTAGTGAAGCCTTCTGAATATACGCCAGAAATGTCGGCATTGCTGAAAACAATCATTTCGGAAGTGTTTCCAGAGGAATATGTTGCTGTTGTAGAGGGAGGAGTAGACGTTAGCCAGCAGCTGTTAGATTTGCGCTTTGACCATATTTTTTTCACCGGAAGCGTGCCGGTCGGAAAAATCGTCATGGCAGCGGCAGCAAAACATTTAACGCCTGTCACATTAGAGCTTGGCGGAAAAAGTCCAGCGATCGTTGATGCTTCCGCGCATATTGATTTAGCTGCCAAACGAATTGTATGGGGAAAATTTTTAAACGCTGGGCAAACGTGCATTGCTCCGGATTACGTTCTTGTCGATGTGTCCGTGAAGCCATTGCTTATTGGGCGGATGAAAAAATATATCGAACAGCTGTATGGCGATAAGGAGCAATATAGCCGAATCGTTACAACTCGCCATATGGAGCGGCTCGTTCGTTTTTTAACAAATGGTATCGTTGTACATGGTGGAACGTATGACATCGAGCAACGTTGGATTGAGCCGACGTTGCTAGACGATGTGACGTGGGAAGATGACATTATGAAAGAAGAAATTTTTGGGCCGATATTGCCGCTTGTTACGTTTGAAACAATAGACGAAGCGATTCAAATGATCAACGATTACGAAAAGCCACTTGCGCTTTATTTGTTTTCAGAAGATCGCGATGTGCAACAACAAGTATTACAACAAGTTAGTTTTGGTGGAGGATGTATTAACGACACGATCATGCACATCGCCAGCCCACATCTACCATTCGGCGGCGTTGGACAAAGCGGAATTGGTGCATACCATGGAAAAGCAAGTTTTGATGCATTTACTCATTACAAAAGTGTGCTCAAACAAACAACGAAATTTGATATTCCTTTGCGTTATCCAAACTTTCCGAATGCTTTAAAATGGGTGCGGAAGTTATTGAGATGAAAAAATGTTCCCAACGGGGTACTTTTTGTTTTTGGGTAATAAATTTGAACAAATTTCGAAAAAAATTTAACGAAAATGTGACACATTTTCAAACGAACATCCTATTTCTTTTTTCGTTTCCATGTATTATACAGAAAACAACGCTTTTCTCGCTTATTTTTTAAAGTTGAGAAAAGCTTTTTTCTTTTTGTCAATGATTTTGCTTTTTATTTTCCCCTCAATGCAGTTTCTTCCTTCCTTTTTTCGTCACAATTATTTTTACAATACATGTTAAAATCATTTCAATAGTGTTAATACTACAAAGTTAATAAATTTCGTTCGTTACTCATTTATCGAGATGCTCAATGAATCACAATTTTTGTTGAGGTGAAGAAAGATGAAGCGTTTGTTTTCCTTATTAGTAGCTGGATTGCTTCCGCTCCTTGGAGGCTGTGAGATGGTCGTTTTTCAACCACAAGGACCAGCTGCTCGAAGCATTACGGAGTTGATTAACTGGTCGATTTGGTGGATGCTTCTTGTCGTTGTTGTTGTATTTGCTTTGTTCGCTTATATCGTATGGAAATATCGCGATCGACCTGAGCGACAGGGAGAGGAGCCGCCTGAGGAACACGGAAGTACGGTGCTTGAAATTGTATGGACAGTCATTCCGATTTTAATTGTTATTGCGCTAACGATTCCGACAGTTAGAACATTGTATGATTTGGAAAAGCCGCCAAAAGGGTATGAAGATCAAGAGCCGCTTGTCATTCATGTCACATCGGCAGATTGGAAATGGATTTTTAGTTACCCTGAACAAAATATTGAAACGGTAAACTACGTCAACATTCCAGCGAATCGGCTTGTGCTATTTAAAATGACTTCTGCATCGACAATGCAGTCGTTTTGGGTACCAGCGTTAGCTGGGCAAAAATATACGATGAACAAAATGGAGACAGAATTGTACGTCGTCGCCGATCGTCCGGGCTCGTATGAAGGACGAAATACAAACTTTAACGGACGTGGATATGCGCATATGCAGTTTGAAGTGTTAGCGCAAACGCCGAAAGAGTTTGAAAAATGGGTGCAAGAAGTGAAACAAAAGGCACCGAATTTAACGAAAGAGCAATATGAACAACTGTTGTTGCCGACACATTTAGGACGGTTAACATTTATAGGTACACATTTACAATGGGTGAATCATGCGGATGCACACTCTAAGACGTACACCAACCCAGAGTTATATCGTGGGCATGGATACCAAGGAAAAATTTTTATTCGTGAAGACAATTATAAATTTAGCTCATCATCCAACTGTAACGAAGACGAACAACAAGCTTTAGAGAATAATAGTGGGGGTGAACATCGTGGGCATTAAGTGGAATGAAATATTTGTCGGAGGAGACCCGCTTCTTGTCGGTTCACAAATTGCGATCGTACTAACTGTCGTTGCGATTGTTGTTGGATTAACGTACTTTAAAAAATGGGGTTGGCTATGGCGCGAATGGTTAACGACCGTCGACCATAAAAAGATCGGGATTATGTACATTTTATCTGGTGTACTTATGTTTTTCCGCGGTGGAATGGACGGGTTGTTAATGAAAGCGCAAACAGCTCGCCCAGAAATGAACTTTTTAGATGCGCAACATTACAACGAAATTTTTACAACGCATGGCGTGATTATGATTTTGTTTATGGCGATGCCATTTTTGATCGGTTTAATGAACGTTGTTGTCCCTTTGCAAATTGGAGCGCGCGATGTCGCGTTTCCGCAGTTGAACGCACTTAGTTTTTGGTTGTTTTTTAGCGGAGCGATGTTATTTAACATTTCGTTCGTTGTCGGTGGTTCACCAGATGCAGGGTGGACATCGTATTTCCCTCTAGCTGGAAAAGAGTTTAGTCCAGGAATCGGAAATAACTATTATGCGATTGCGTTGCAAATTGCAGGGCTCGGTACGTTAATGACGGGGATTAACTTTATCGTCACGATTTTAAAAATGCGTGCACCGGGCATGACATTAATGAAAATGCCGATGTTTACATGGACGACGTTGATTACGTCCATTATCATCGTTGCTGCATTTCCGATTTTCACCGTTGCGTTAGCGTTAATGACGTTTGATCGCTTGTACGGAACGCATTTCTTTACGCTTTCTTCAGGCGGAAGCGATATGCTTTGGGCAAACTTGTTCTGGCTTTGGGGTCATCCAGAAGTATATATTGTCATCTTGCCGGCGTTTGGAATTTTCTCTGAAGTCATTGCAACGTTTTCACGGAAGACGTTGTTCGGATATACATCGATGGTCATTTCTATTGTTGGTATTGCGTTTTTAAGTATGATCGTATGGGTGCACCATTTTTACACGATGGATGCAGGGCCTGCGGTAAACTCGTTTTTCTCGATTACAACGATGTTAATTGCCGTTCCGACCGGAGTGAAAATTTTCAACTGGCTATTTACGATGCGAAAAGGACGCATTCAATTTACAACAGCGATGTTATGGGCGCTTGCTTTCGTGCCAAACTTTGTCATTGGTGGAGTGACCGGCGTCATGTTGGCGATGGCAGCAGCGGACTTTCAATACCATAACACGTTATTTTTAGTCGCTCACTTCCATTACGTATTAATTCCAGGTGTTGTGTTTGCGGTATTTGCAGGATTGTATTATTGGTGGCCAAAAATGTTTGGCTTTATGTTAAATGAAAAGCTTGGCAAATATCATTTTTGGCTATTTACAATCGGATTTAACGTGACGTTTATGCCGATGTTTTTCCTCGGTTTAAAAGGAGCGGTTCGTCGCGCTTATACGTATTCAGCAGAATCCGGCTTTGCGCCGCTTTTCCTTGTATCTGCGATCGGCTCGATTATTTTAGCAGTCGGCTTTGCGGTATTTTGTTATAACATTTACTGGAGCTTCCGTTATGCAAAGCGCAATGTGTCCCACGATCCATGGGATGCACGTACGCTTGAATGGATGACGGCATCGCCAGTACAGTTTTATAACTTTGCGGTCGTGCCAGAAGTGAAACAATTAGATGCGTTTTGGCATATGAAAAAACGTGGAGAAACGCTCACATTAAAAGAAAGCGACATCAAGAAAATTCATATGCCAAGCAACTCGGGATTGCCGTTTTATATGGCGGTTGTGTTTGGAATTACAGGTTTCTTCCTCGTCTTTGAAGCACATATCGCGGCAGCTGTTGCGGCAATTGGGATTGTCGTTGGGCTTATTATCCGTTCGTTCGATTACAATGACGGCTATTATGTAAGCGTCGATGAAATTAAGGAAACAGAGCGTACGTGGAGAACGGTAGAAGGGGGGACGGAAAACCATGTCGGCTAACGTCAATCATTCGCTTCCACTTGAATATCAAACGGAACAAAACCGATTAAATATTTTAGGTTTTTGGATTTTTCTTGGAGCAGAAATTGTGCTATTTGCAACGTTGTTTGCCGTCTATGGCGTGTTAGGTCACCGCTATGCCGGTGGCCCAACGCCAAGCGACATTTTTAAACTGAATGACGTGCTCATTGAAACGTTGTTGTTGTTGACAAGTAGTTTTACATGCGGTTTGGCAGTGTTTTTCATGCGACAACGTAATATGAAGCAACTGCTCGTTTGGTTTGTCATTACCCTTTTGTTAGGGGCGGGCTTTTTGTTTATGGAAATTCGTGAGTTTATTCATTACGTGCATGAAGGGGCGACGATGCAAACGAGCGCGTTTTTATCGAGCTTTTTCGTATTGCTTGGTACGCACGGCGCGCATGTGACGTTTGGAATCATTTGGGCGATAATGCTCATTATTCAGCTTCTTCAACGCGGTTTGACGCCAGTTACCGCAAGAAAAATGTTTATCATTAGTTTATACTGGCATTTCCTTGATGTCGTCTGGATTTTCATTTTCACATTTGTGTATTTAAAAGGGATGGTGGGGTAAATGGAGCATAAAAGCAAATATCCCGTTAGCCACGTTGTTGGATTTTTATTTTCGCTCATTTTAACGTTCGTTGCCGTATTTGTGGCGTTGAAAATGAACGTATCGTATACGATCGTTATGTGGATTATTGGTTCGCTTGCTGTTCTTCAAGCTGGTCTTCAACTATTTATGTTCATGCACGTAACAGAAGGAGAAGACGGAAAAACAAACGTTATTAATATGGCTTATGCGGGCTTTGTCGCGATCGTCATTGTCGCAGGCTCGATTTGGGTGTTGACATCGGGCCATGCGGCGCATTAACATACAACCCCTCGCTTAGCTTTTGCGAGGGGTTGCTTTTATTTTTGTAATTAGCGCTTGCATCCAGAGTGGGAAGCGAACAGTAAAGCTGATGACTAAAACGATAAGAACAAGGATGGCTGCGGATTTCTCAGCAATTTCTTTTGCATCTGGTACGAGTGCCTCAGATTGCACGTACCATAAGTGCACAGGAAGCGTACCGCCTTGTGATAATAAGTTGAAATCCCACATAAACCCAGATGTCGATGTTCCTCCTGCTAAAATAATGATGGCAGATTCGCCAAATGCACGACATGCAACGAGGCTAATACCCGTTAAAATCCCGTTTAACGCAGCAGGGAGGACAACTTTTAATATTGTTTGAGACTTTGTCGCTCCAAGAGCGAGAGATGCTTCACGAATGTCTTGTGGAACTGCATGAATAGCTTCTTCTGTGACGCGAGCTAGTACAGGTAAGTTTAGCAATGCTAGTGTAATAGCGGCGCCAATGATCGTTAACCCAATTCCGACATATTCAACAAACAATACGTAGCCAAATAAGCCGAAAACGATGGAAGGAACAGATGCTAAGCTTTCAACAGACGTGCGTACAAACTCTGTAAAGCGGTTGTTCGGTGCATATTCTGCAAGAAAAATACCGGCTCCAATACCAATTGGCAACGACAAGATGAGAGATAAAATGAGAACGTAAAAAGAGTTAAATAAAAATGGTCCAATGCCCCCACCCGCTTCTAATTCATCAGGTAATTTCACAAGAAAGTCGAGCGATAGTTTCGGTAAACCTTTTCCTAAAATTGTATATAATAGTCCGATAATTAAAAGAAATGTTGTTGCTGTAATGATAGCAACAAAAACATGAAACAAACGATTTGTATAAATTGCACTTATGTTTGTTTTCCGATGATTATGAAACAGTGAATCTTTCATGTATTACTCTCCCTTTGGACGAAGTTGACGAATAATAATAATTAATACGAGAGAAATAAATAAAAGTAAAAATGCCATCATGTATAATGCATAGTTCCATGTTGAGTCAAATTGAACGTTTGTAATTTGCATGACGATGTTACTCGTTAAGACCGATGTCGGTGTGAGCAAGTCCCATCCAAACTGTGCAGTATTTCCGATGACCATAACAACAGCCATCGTTTCACCGATTGCTCGTGTCATACCTAAAATAATTGCAGTTAAAATACCTGGGCGGGCAGCGGGAAGAACAATATAGGTAATCACTTGAAGTTTTGTGCTTCCGAGTGCATAACCTGCTTCACGGAGATGTTGCGGCACCGCGCAAATTGCATCATCGCTAATGCGAGTGACAGTCGGTAAAATCATCATCGTTAACACGAGAGCAGCAGCGAGGAAGCCATCTCCAACGAGCGTACCCGTCGTCTCACGAATGAATGGAATTAAGATTGTTAAACCTAAAAACCCGTACACAATAGAAGGAATGCCGACGAGCAAATCTAACATCGGACGCATCACGTTTTTCAACCAATTGGGTGCAATTTCAGCGATAAAAATTGCAATAGATAAAGCGATAGGGGTACATATCATTAATGTTAAAAACGTTAAGTACAATGTACCGAGAATAAATACAGCTGCCCCATATTTTTCTTCAAATGGCTCCCACGTAGATGAGAGAAAAAACTCTTTCCATGAGACGTCTTTAAATACGAGAAACCCCGTTTGGCTAATAAAAATGACGATCGAAAAAAGAGCAACACCTAAAGAGAGTGCACTTACTAAACAAGCGTAGCGAAAAGCGTTATTTTTCATATACTTTATGCGCCATTGTTTTGTTTTCGTTTGTTCATGGTGGATGCGAACATGTTCGGCAGGTAACGCCATATTGTTTCCTCCTCGACTATCATATAAAAGACAGCCCCCTCATAAAGGAGGCTGTAAATTATTTACTTCTTTTTCATTGCTGTAATTGGGATGAACTTTAATTTTTTCAATGAACCTTCTTGAAACTTCTTACTTTGAACGAAATCGATAAACGCTTTATTTGCTCCTGTTGCTGGACCTTTTGTTAACAGATAACCGTAACCCCAAACAGGATATTTACCGTTAATGACGTTTTGTACGGTTGGTTCTACACCGTTATAAGCAACTGCTTTAATATCACCTTTAATGTATGCAAGGTCTGTATAACCGATTGCGTTTGGTGTTGTACGAACGGCTTCGATCATATTGCCATTTGAGAGAACCTCTTTATAGTTGTCGCCTTGTGTCATAAATGAAGCCCCTTTTAACGCACCCATTTGATAATTTACACGCGTTCCAGAACCGTGGACACGGTTGACGACAATAATTGGTTCATCTTTTCCGCCAACTTCTTTCCAGTTTTTAATTTTTCCTGCGAAAATATCTTGTAATTGTTTTGTTGTTAAATTTTTTACTGGATTGTCTTTATGAACGATCGTTGCAAACGGAATGACTGCAATTGGATATGCGTTTAACCCTTTGAATGCACTAAAGCCAGGTACAGGCTTTGTTGCATCCCAGTCACAAGCACCAATAGTTGCTGAACCTTTTGAAACAGATTGGGGACCGACGACCGATGCTGTCCCAGATACAGAAATAGCTACTTTCGGGTTTGCTTTTTTAAATTCTTTCGCTGCTTGTTGTGTTAATGGAAGCAACGCGGATGAACCAGCAATGACAATTTTACCAGTTTGTTGAGCCGCTTCGGTTTTTTCTGTCACAGCAAGCGAAGATCCAAATAATAAACTAGAAGATAATGCGACAAGAGAGAACTTTTTCATCAGCGATTTGAAATTCATCATTTTTCACCTCTTAATAAAATTTATTTTGTTATATCAATGAGTTTATTGTTCATGATAATAGCAATTTTTTCTCCCTCATCTGTTGGAATAGTCACAGCCATGTCATGACTAAACGGAGAAGGAGTGATAGCTGTTATTGGTGTTTTTGTATTAAAAACACGTGTCCACTGTGTTTGTGGTGCTGTAGCACGATAAATGGAATAAGATCCGTTTTTCTCTTCTACTAACACAAACACAACATTTCCTTTTGTAGCAACGTACGTAATGTTCATGTTTGTTGACATGTTTTTCTCTGCGCCAGCAACAATGGCTTTTAATACAGGAAGGGCGGTTTCATCGTCTGGATTCGCGCTTAAATAAACAATGATGTCGCCAGCAAAGAAAGAAAATGTTTTGTTATTTGTATCTGTAGTTACAGCGGTTGGTTTTTTATCCGCTGTTGTTAAATCAACGATGTATAGCTGTGGCTCCGTTCCTGTCGTGTCAATTGTGTCAATCTCTGTCTTCGAGTCATCTGTATAGTTTGCTTTTGCTTCTTTTGCTGCTGTGTACATCAGTTTTGTACCGTCATCTGATAAACGAAGATCAGATTTATATTTTACTTTGTCATCAACAATTTTTGTTATTTGACCTGTTTGTACATTTATTGAAGCAATGACATCACTATTATTCCCTTTAAAGAAGTAAATGGTAGAACCATCTGGAGACCATGTCAGCTCTACTTTTACATCATCATCCGTACCGATAGGCATCGCCTTCCTTGTTGCTAGATCGACAATGAAGAGTTGACCGTTATCGTCTACATATGTGCCTCTTTTCTTATCTGGTGATAACGCAAGATCTCCACTTGTGATTGTTGCGATGACTTTGCGAGATGGCACATGTATAATTTTTGATACAGGCTCATCGTTTTCGTTTGTGACGATCATGTATTCGTTGCTTAACCATTGAGGATTAAAGTTTGTTCCTTTTAAAAATCCGTTTGTCGCGATAAATAATGGATTTCCGTTTTCAATTTCGCCGCCTAATTTTGTTATGACTCCGTGCAAGTCAGCGTAAAAGTTCCCATTTACTTTGACCACTGATGAACCTTGTTGATGAAGAAGAAGATTAGCCTTTTTTCCTTTTCCACTTAATGTAATTGATTTTGTTTTCCCATCGACATTCATTGCAACACCGAACACTTTTGCGATATCAGAGAGGGAATAAAGTGTTTTTTGACCCATTACTATAGCGTTTAACGAAGTAGCTTGTCCATCAACTGAAACGGCTACTTTTTTTGTTTGCACATTTCCGTTTGTAGAAAGAAGAATAGGGCTGGCATTTGTTTGTAGTTGTCCACCGAATGCTTGAACGATCGCTACAGCTGGGACGTATAAGACGTTGTTTACCGTTTTAGGTGCTACATTCATCGTTACTTTTTTACCATTAATGACTGCAACTTTTTCATTTGCTTTTACTTGAACAACCGTTCCTTTTTTCGTTAGCTTGTATATTTTCGTTTTTTTATCGTAAGAATATGTAGCCCCTAGTAGTTTGGCGATTTCAGGAGCAGATACAATCCAGTTCCCACCCGAGACAGTCGTCGCAGAAATAGAAACTACCGTCCCGTCTACACTCCAGTTTGTTTTTTGGATAGTTTGTTTTTGAACAGCCTTTGCTTCTGCTTCCCATTCGATTGCGGGAATAAGTGGAGAAGCGAGAACAGCTGATGCGATCAGCGTATGTGCGAGCACTTTCTTCACGGACATTTTTTTCCCTCCTAGGTTTGTATATCAACAACGCTTATTATAGAAGGGCAATGTTAACCTCGTTTAATATTTTTGTAGACTTTGTAAATACAATGTTTGATTTTTTAGAAATTTATATTAATGAATTGTAAAGAAATGTATGTCTCGTAATTTATCACATTCTTGTTATAATGAAAAAGAATAGGAAGGAGGGACGGGTGTGCGTATTTATGAAGAAACGTTAAGAAAGCTGTTTATCAATTATACGATTGGTTCGGTTTTAGCGGTTATTGGCGTTGGTAGCACGTTAATGGTAATGGCGCTGAACATTCGGCAAGTAGACTTACTCATGTTGTTGCTTATTCAATTTTTTTCGTTTTGTATCATGTTATTTATCGAATATCGCGCCTTTCAAAAAGATATTTACCCAATTCGTCTCGTTTTTTCTGAAACGAAAGTAACAGAAGAACAGTTTTATTGGGCGCTTGTCCAAGCAAAGCGATTTCCGCTCATTACAGTCAGACGTATCGCACTTCCACATTTTTTAGGGCTTTCCATTCCAGCCGTTGCGATGACGGTTTTACTTATTTTTATCGATGTGTTGCGCATTCCGTATATGTATGTTGTTTATGCTTTATTTGGCGCGTCGCTCATCGCCATGCTTCATGCGATGATCGAGTTTTTTTTAACGTTGCGCACGATGCGTCCGCTTATTCATGACATGATGCAAATAGGGCGAATGCACGGATTTCATGAAGCGATTCGAGCGACAAATGTCGTATATGTGCCGATGAAAGTAAAAATTGGGTTAAGTGTGTTATTTATCGGCATTTTCCCGGTTTTATTATTTGTGTTAGCGACTGAAGTGAAATGGTTTGCTGAAGGGAAAAACACGTTCTCAGGTTATTGGACGTGGACGATTGTCGTATTAGTCATCTCCATTTTGTTCTCTTTATTTGCTGCGCGTGTGTTATCTGAAGATGTGGAACGAAGCATTGAAGATTTGCTTCAATACATGAGTCGCGTACAAAAAAAAGAATACGAATTGATGTGCGATAATGTTTATATTGATGAATTTTCCGAGCTCACAAACGGCTTTAACCATATGGTCGATGCGATCGTTGAACGAGATGAGAAAAATAAGCAGTTATTAAATAGTTTTATTTCAGTTATGACAACCGCGCTTGATGCGCGCGATGAATATACAGCTGGTCATTCGCAGCGCGTTGCTGTATATGCTGTAGAGATTGGTAAGCGGCTAGGGATGACAGTTGAGCAACTTACGCGTTTATATCGCTCCGCTATTTTGCATGACATCGGAAAAATTGGTATCCCTGATCACATCTTATTAAAAGACGGCAAGTTAACAGATGATGAATTTGCATGGATTAAAAAACATCCGATACTCGGTGAAAATATTATTCGCCAAGTACAGCCGATTGAAGAAGTGCAAGACTTGCTTCCAGGTATTCGGTCTCATCATGAACGGATAGACGGAAAAGGGTATCCAGATGGCTTAAAAGGGGAGGACATTCCGCTGTTTGGACGCATGATTGCGGTGGCAGATGCATTTGATGCGATGACATCTGACCGACCATATCGAAAAGGGATGAACGTAGAAAAAGCGATTTCGATTTTGTTAGAAGGTCGGGGAACGCAATGGGATGCCCAAATGGTCGATTGTTTTATTGCATTTTTACAAGAGAGAGAACAAGAAAAAGTGAGTTAGATGCCTGCATGATGGCATCTATTTTTCTTTGTAGGTGATATACTAAAAGAAAAAGGATGTGAGATCGTGAAACGATTGATTGTAGCGTTTATCATTTTACTTGTGGGCTGTACAGCCCAACAAGACGAATCAAATGTTAAGCAGCTAGAGCAAACAATTACAAAACAGCAAACGACCATTGAGCAACTACAAGGGAAAAATAAACAGCTTCAACAAGAAAATGAGCAATTGAAAAGCCAAGAAAAACAAGTCAATTCATCTTCCCTTTTATTTGTTGCCTTAGATGTCGTGGATGCGCTAAAAAATCACGATATGAATACGCTTGCATCTTACGTCCACTCCACAGCTGGCGTACGTTTCAGTCCGTATGGTCATGTCGATGTTCAAAACGACTTGCAGTTTTTAGCATCTCAACTTCCTTCCCTATGGTCCTCAACCCAAGTGTATCAGTGGGGAGCGTATGATGGTTCAGGTGATCCAATTCAACTCACTTTCCAAAACTATTTCGACCGCTTCGTCTATGATGTCGATTTTGCCAATCCGCATATGATCGGCAACAATGTTGTTGTTGGGGCAGGGAATATGATAAACAACATTCAGCAAGTATATGCCAATAGCTCTTTTGTTGAATTTCATTTTACGGGCTTTGACCCACAATACAGCGGCATGGATTGGCGGAGTTTGCGTCTTGTCTTTGAACAAGAAAACGGTCAATGGAAACTTGTCGGCATCATTCATGATGAGTGGACGACATAGAGAAGATGAGGGTGTCCTTGGTTTCGGACACCCCTCATTTTTATTTCTCTTTTAGTTGTTTTAACTGTTGTTCGACTTCAACATCAAAAAATTGTGTCGGCATGGTTTGAATAAGGGAGCGTGCCTTTGCTTCTGCTTCAAGCAACATCACTTTTTCTTCCATGCGTGCAAAGCTTTTTACGACATGGTCATAACGGAAAGATGCGATCGATTCATCGATTTGTTTCATTGTCTCAGCAACATAAAAACGCGTCATTAACTGCATTTGTTTTACTTTCAGTTGCTCATATGTTTCATATAATTGTTTCACTTTTTCTGTTAAAGCAGTTGTTTTTTCTTTTAATGTATTATATTGTTGCGTATATAGCTCTACTTTTTTTCATAGGAAATTTTTTCTTGGAGAGCCATTTTTGCGATTGGCTCTTCATTTTTTTCAACGGCTAGTTTTGCTTGACGAGCCCGCTTTTCGATCATTTCTTTTGCATCTGCGATGAGATGTTCATATTTCTGTTCTAACATGAATTGGTGTACAAGTGCTTGTTGTGCTTTTTCAAGTTGCCCTTCTAGTTCACGAATGTATTGCTTTGTCATGCGAATCGGATCTTCGCATTTGTCGATTATATCATGCAAGTCAGCAAGAACGACATGTTTGACACGTTTCAAAATGCCCATTTATTTTTCCTCCTTTTGTATTGTTTTTTCCCATTCATCTAAAAAGCTATGGTTTTGAATTGGTGAGACAAATGGTTTAAATTCAGGTGTCGGCTTCGTTTTGTTTCTCAGTAAAACGTACGCTGCAATGATCGCTAAGACGGCGAGCAACGCTTTTGGTAAAAGCGCAACGAGACCAATCACCTTTGCAATAATAAATCAAGTAGTTGAAATTCACGTGGAGTTAATATAATTTGCTCTCCGTTTTTCATCAACGTATGACTTGTCCGATTCACTTCAAATGCTCTCCAGCGGACAATTTCTTCTTGAATCGGTGCAAATGTGCGCCGTGACAACGCTTTAAGTCGCGCCATGAGCTCATCAATTTCAAACGGTTTCACTAAATAACCATCCGCCCCTGCTTCTAACCCCTCCACGCGATCTTGTACCGCATCTTTTGCAGTTAACATTAAAATCGCTCCGTGATACCTGTTTTTTCTTAAACGTTGACATATGCTAACGCCGTCGCCATTTGGTAACATCCAATCTAAAATCATGACGTCATAAAACGAGGCGAGGGCATAATCGTAAGCGTCCTCTCCTTCTTGCACCCAGTCAATATGTTCGACTCCTTTTTTCTTCAATAAATGAACGATCAGTTCACCTAAATAAGCATCATCTTCTGCAAGCAACACTTTCATTCTCATCACCTTTTTTCTTTCATCATATCAAATGTTGGTGAAAAACGGGTGAAAACATCGTGCTAAAAAGATAAGGGAAATCCCCTATGGGTATATAAGTTAACAACATATACAATGTAATTAAGTTAAGAAAACAAATTTGAAAGCGGATACAAAAGGAGCGATGAACGATGGCGAACGTCTATGATGTAAAAGTAGCAATTGTTGGAGCGGGTTCAGCAGGGATTTCCATTGCAGCACGTCTGTTAAGAAAAAATCGTCAATTACATGGACAAGTGTTGCTTATTGATCCATCAGATAAACATTATTATCAACCGCTTTGGACGCTTGTTGGTGGCGGGGCAGCTAAAGTTGAAGATTCTGTTCGCGAGCAAGCATCGCTTATCCCAGACGGAGCAAAATGGTTGAAAGAAGCGGTCGATACGTTCTTGCCAGAAAATAATACGTTAAAAACGAAAGAAGGTTCAACCGTTCGTTACGACTATTTAGTTGTCGCAGCAGGTGTTGAAATTTATTGGGATCAAATTAAAGGACTGAAAGAAACGATCGGCAAAAATGGTGTTTGCAGTAACTATTCATACGACTATGTACAAAGCACGTGGGAAAACATTCGCAATTTCCGCGGTGGCACAGCGATTTTCACACAACCGAGCACACAAGTGAAGTGCGGCGGTGCACCACAAAAAATTATGTATTTAGCTGACGATTATTTCCGTCAGTCTGGTGTGCGCGACAAAACAAACATCATTTTCGCTTCAGGGTTGCCAAACATTTTTGCGGTAAAGCGATATGCTGATACACTTGAACAGGTCATTCGACGAAAAAATATTGAAACGAAATATCGTGTTGAGTTAGTTGAAATTGATGGTGAAGCAAAAAAAGCGACATTTGAACATCTCGATACGAACGAACGCTTTACATTAAGTTTCGATATGATTCATGTGACGCCGCCAATGGGACCACCAGCGTTTATTAAGAAAAGTCCATTAGCGGATGTGGCAGGATGGGTCGATGTCGATCCGTATACGTTGCAGCATAAAACATATGAAAATGTATTTGGCGCAGGTGATTGCACAAACTTACCGACGTCAAAAACAGGGGCAGCCATTCGAAAACAAGCACCAGTTGTCGCTGAAAATTTACTAGCACATATGAACGGAAAACCGTTAAAAGCTCGTTACGATGGTTACACATCATGTCCGCTCGTAACTGGTTATAATAAGCTCGTTTTAGCAGAGTTTGATTATGATAAAAATCCGCAAGAAACGTTCCCGTTTGATCAATCAAAAGAGCGGATGAGCATGTATATCATGAAACGAAACGTATTACCGATCGTCTACTGGAACGGCATGTTAAAAGGTCTTATGTAGAGGGGGGAGAACATGGTGCAGTTACTCGAAACCGAAGAACAACAAGAAGCGCTCCGTTACTTTATTGAGAAGCTTCCTCAACTAAAAGAAGCGATGGAATCGGTAGAAGAAAAAATGGCAGTGGTTCAGCATGTGATAAACGATAAACAATCACTTGAAGCATTGTTTACAGAATTTGAGGAAAAAACAGCACCATTTCGATTGACTACAGAGCACATTGAAGCGCTTGCGACGCTCATTCAACTGTTGCCGACGCTCGTCCAATGGTTGCAAAAAGCAGAAGAGTTCATTTCGTTCGCGACAAGCGTCATCAACGATCGTGAGTCGATGGCATATGCGATAGAAGGAGCAAAAGATATTGTTCCAATTGAAAAAGGATTGAACATTTTAAAAGAAACAAACGAACGCTTTCAACGTGAACGCGACTCATCTCATGTATCACTATTACGCATGTACCGTTTGTTAAAACACCCATTGATTCAAGATGGGGTGAAATATATAGAAACGCTACTTGATGTAGCAAGCAAACATAAATAATTTGGAGGGGATGTATATGTTATTTCGTTCATTTTTTGATGAGCAATTAGCGCACATGTCTTACTTAGTTGGTTGTCAACGTACAGGAGAAGCGATCGTTATCGATCCAGGTCGCAATGTCGATTGGTACATCGACACAGCGAAAAAAGAAGGATTGCAAATTGTTGCTGCAACAGAAACACACATTCATGCGGACTTTGTTTCAGGAGCGAAAGAATTAGCAAAACGTTGCGGAGCAAAACTTTATTTATCGGATGAAGGGGATGCGAACTGGAAATATCAATATTTAGATGAAGTCGATTACGAACTTGTAAAAGAAGGAAGTATGTTTACAGTCGGTAATGTGGAGTTTAAAGTGCTTCATACACCAGGTCATACACCAGAACATATTTCGTTCATTTTAACAGATAAAGGCGGCGGTTCAACAGAGCCGATGGGTATTTTCACAGGTGACTTCGTTTTCGTCGGTGACATCGGTCGTCCAGACTTACTTGAAAAGGCAGCAGGAGTTGCTGGCACAGCAGATGTTGGCGCTCGTCAAATGTTTCAATCGCTGAAAAAATTCAAAGCGCTCCCAGATTACTTGCAAGTATGGCCAGCACACGGCGCAGGAAGCGCATGCGGAAAAGCGCTTGGAGCCGTTCCTGTTTCGACCGTTGGATATGAAAAATTGAACAACTGGGCGTTGAAAATCGAAGATGAAGAAGAGTTTGTGAAACTATTACTTACAGGTCAACCAGAGCCACCAAAATATTTTGCGATGATGAAGAAAGTAAACAAAATTGGGCCTGCGTATTTAAATGACGAAGAAGTGTCAGCATTGCAAACGATCGAACAACTTAATGAATATAAAGCAAACGGAGCGTTTATTTTAGATGTTCGTCCGTCTCACGAGTTTGCGAAGGCACATTATGCAGGAGCAATTAACATTCCGTTTAACAAATCATTTACAAACTGGGCGGGTTGGTTCATTAACTATGACCAAGATATTGTGCTAATCGCCAATCAAGACGATGTACAAGCAATTCGCAAGGCGCTTGCTTATATCGGGTTAGATCGTGTTGTAGCATATATCGAGCCATCCGTTGCTCTAAACGGTGAAGTGGAAAGCTACGAAGAAATTGATGTCCATCAACTACAACAATATTTAAACGATGATCGCTATCATCTCGTTGATGTACGCAATCAAGCAGAATGGGACGAAGGATACATTGAAGGTGCACAACATATTATGCTCGGTACGCTTGCGGACCGTTTACATGAGCTTCCAGAAGGAAAAACATATATCGTCCAATGCCGCTCAGGTGCACGTTCAGCAATTGGCGCAAGCATTTTGCAAGCAAAAGGATTCAAACAAGTGCTTAACTTAAAGGGCGGGTATTTAGCGTGGACGAGAGAAAAGCTTCCCGTTGTGAAGCAATCATAAGGGCTGACGTTGTCAGTCCTTTCTTTTCATCTTACTCCTCTCCTATAATGAAAGAGAGGTGAGAACATGCAATTTTTAGATAAAATTTTTGCTTATATTCAAGACGGGATTATTGTCATGGATCATGAGCGCACGATTGTCGAAATGAATCCAGCTGCCAAGCGGATGACTGGTTGGCAACTTGGCGAAAAAGTACCGTATTGTTCGTTTTGCCAACAGCGCGATGTGAAAGAAGGAGAAGAGCGATGCTATTTAATTTCAACAGAAGAAGTACCGTATTTTTTATCGGAAATGCCGACGTATCACGGACATTTGATTGATGTGGAAATGAGTACAGCGCTCATTCTCGAACAAGATGATGCGAAATATTATTTGCTCGTTTTACGCGATCAAACAGCGAAGAAAAAAGAAGAAGAAGCGCGTCGCTCGAAATGGATGGTAAAAAAACTAACTGAAGCAAAAGAGGAAGAGCATAAACGTTTAGCACAAGAATTGCACGATGGTGTCGGTCAATCTCTCTACAGCATTTCTATCGCCTTAGATAATATTATTCAACGTATACAAGATGAAAAGCTGCATGCATATGTCAAGGAAGTGCGTGAAGAACTTGGACGCGTCATGGAAGATGTGAAGCTATATGCGCAACAACTTCGTCCGAAAAGCTTAGATGCGCTTGGATTGATCCCAACGATTCAGTCGCTTATTCATTCGCTTCAATCCAAAATGCCAAATACATCATTTTCATTTCAAACGAACGTATATGCTCGTCTGTCACCGACGATGGAAATTAATTTATATCGCATTATTCAAGAAGCGTTGCATAACGTCATGAAATATGCTAAAGCAACAGAGGTGCGTGTGTCGATTAAACAAATAGAACGAGAACTGCTCATATCGATCGAAGATGACGGCGTTGGGTTTCATGTTGAAGAAAAACGCGAGGGACTTGGGCTAAAACATATTCAAGAACGCGTTTTTCACCTTAGGGGGGAAACGACAATTACATCTGCACCGATGAAAGGAACGACGATTTTCGTGCGCGTGCCGTTAGAGGAGGGTAGTAACTGTTAAAATGTTTTTGTAAAAATCCATAAAACTCTATATACAATTTATAAGAAATTACAAGGCAAAAGAGCCAATAAAGCCAAGAGAATGGTTAAGGAGCTAACTGAAAATGATTAAAACATATCAG
>NZ_JBTZSY010000040.1:0-19805 GCF_054815885.1 Anoxybacillus sp. TBDG-1 | reverse complement strand
CTTTCGAATGTTGGATCGCACTTTCATTCTACAGGAGATCCACAGGCAAGGGCTATTTTTTTTTTGCTTACTCGATTTTATCTAGCACCACGGGTTTATACTTGTCTCCTAACATTCAAAACATATTAAAAAATCAATGAGCCGGCTTATTGCCGGCTTATTATACTCCCACTTCTTTCGTTTCACTCATGATTACATCAAAATAATGGACAGCTAGCATCTCTTGATCGAATAAATCGCTTCCCCAAATATGTTGTAAAAAGAGGCGGGCGATGAGTTCGTTTCGTTTGCTTTCTTTTGCTTCTTTTAACGCGACGACACTTAAATACAAGTCGCAAAGGCGGTTAGCAATTTTTTTGGCGTGATACGTTTGTACGTTTTCTGGCTGTCCGTGCAGTTGTTTTAGAGACTGTATGAGTTCATGCAACCCGCTTTCGACCGGCGCAGCAAATGCGCGTATTCCCGCAGGGAGCGCAGCGAGTTGTTCATTTATTGTTTGAATAAACGTTTCATGGACGCGATATTTACGGATGAGGCGCAGCACTTCAAGCCCTAAAATATTTGCTGTTCCTTCCCAGACGGTCAATACTTGGGCATCGCGAAGCAGGCGCGGCGTAACGAAATCTTCGATGTAGCCGTTTCCGCCGTGCATTTCAATTGCCTCATGAGCAAACGCAATCGCTTCTTCCGCTGTGCGCATTTTTAAAAGCGCAATTAACAAGCGATTCCACGCTTTCTCTTGTTCAGATGCTTGATCCGGCGTGCGCATCACACGGTCAAAAAAGGAAATTAACTCAAAACAAGCGCTCGTTTGCACTTCTTGACGCGCCGTTAAGTTTGCTAATGTTTCTTTTACCATCGGATACGATGTAAGTGTATGCCCAAACGCTTGACGATTAACCGCATATTGCTTCGCCTCTTCTAGCGCCCGCTTCATAATGCCAATCGAAGCGACAGCGTTGCAGACGCGCGATAAATTAAGCGCTTCCATCATATAATAAAACCCTTTTTTTGCATCGCCAATTAAATAGGCTTTTGCTCCTTCAAATACGACTTCCGCTGACGGCACAGCGCGAACACCAAGTTTATCTTTTAAACGCCGAATGTGAATGCGGTTTAATGTACCATCGTCGTTGCGCCACGGTACTAAAAATAAACTAAGCCCTTTTGTCCCTAGTTCGCTTCCGTCGATACGGGCAAGCACTAACGCAACACCGCACATGCCAGCATTGCTCGCAAAATATTTTTCTCCGTAAATGTTATAATGATCCCCGCACAAAACAGCGCGCACTTCATTGGCACCAACGTCTGAACCGCCTTGCCGCTCTGTTAAAAACGTCGCCCCTTCATACAGCTCGACTTCGCCAGTAGAAATGACGTGCGGCAAATATTTCGCTTTGATTTGTTCGTCCGCAAAATGTTCTAGTACGTACGCAGTCGCCATCGTTAACGTCACCGGGCAATAAAACCCCGGCTCGACTTGCGATAACACATAGCCTTGGGCATAAGAGTAAATGTAGTTGCCAACACGGCTAAGCTCAGGAATCGGCTTATGGACATATCCGACAATCCCCGTTTCGTACGTTTCTTTTACTGTTTGTTTGTATCCTTCGTTTACCCATATTTCAGAAATATCGTTGCCAAAACGGTCATATTTGATAAGACGCGGCTGTCCTTCGCGGTCTGTATGCACCGCGCGCCGATCGATATCGGTCATGCAAAGCTGCCAAAACTTCTCTAATTCTTCTTCCACATACGCATAAAACTCTGGATCTAAATATTTTTTCAAATTGGCGAATAAGTTCGCATCAACTTCTCGTAGCTGTTTCATTATGCATCCCTCTCAATACTTGTTTTAATATTTTTCCTGTCGCATTGCGCGGGAGTTCAGGAATGACTTCGTATAGTTTTGGAATTTTATATTCCGCAAGTTTACCAGATAAAAAACGTTTACATTCTTCCGCAAGCTGCTCGATCGGCTCTGTCGTGACAACAAACGCTTTCACCGTTTCCCCCCATTCTGGATGAGGCACACCAATAACCGCAACATCCACAATCGCTGGATGCAATCGCAGTTCATCTTCCACCTCTTTTGGGTAAACGTTCACCCCGCCAGAAATAATCATATCTTTTTTCCGATCAACGATCCAAATGTATCCGTCTTCGTCACGGCGTGCTAAATCGCCTGTATATAGCCAGCCGTTTTTGATCGTTTCCGCTGTTTTTTCTTCGTCCTTATAATAGCCTTTCATTGTTCCTTCTCCAGCTAAGACGATTTCACCAACCTCGCCTGGCGGAACTTCTTTGCCGTGTTCGTCGACAATTTTTACTTCGCAATGAAGGGCGGCATCTTTACCAACGCTCCCTTTCTTTTTCGCATGTTCTTCCGGTGATAAATACGTTCCGTTCGGTCCAGCTTCCGTTAATCCATACAAACACATCAGTCGATTCGTACGAAACTGTTTAGCGACAAATTGCACTTCATTTGCCGATAACGGTGCACCGCCATACGTCCAATATTGGACGGATGATAAATCGTATTCGTGAATACGTGGATGTTTTGCGGTGAGTAAATAAGCAACTGGTGCTCCAAAAAAGTGGGTAATTTCGTGTTGTGTGATTAGTTGTAACAATGCTTCTGGGGAAAACGTTGGTGATAACACATGGGTGGCCCCGACGTACATGCCGCCGACAAAAAATAAATGAAGCGGCGCGGAATGGCTAAGCGGCATTATGTGCAACAAGCGGCTATGCTTATCCATTTTCGTTTCAAGCGCCATCATAATGGCAACTGATAAAATATTTCGGTATGTGAACAAGACACCTTTCGGGCGACCTGTCGTTCCTGACGTGTATAAAATCGTCGCTTCGTCATCTTCTCTCAGCCGGCAAACGATTGGATCATTAGCTCCGTTTGCAACAAGCTGAGACAACGAGCACCAACCGTCTGTTGCGTCGCTTGTTTTGATCCAAATCACATTGACGTCATCCACAAGCGAGGCGAGTTCACGATAAATCCAATCGTGCGCGATAACAGCTTTTGCCTCGCTATGTTCGATTATATATTGCACTTCTTGAGCAGTTAACCGCGCATTGACTGGTACGATGATCGCACCAAGACGCAAGACGGCAAAATACGCATATACAAATTCTTTCGTATTTGGCATATACAGTACAACTTTATCCCCGCGTTTGATGCCGAGCGAAGCAAGTGAAGAAGCGAGCCGATTGACCGTATCGTCTACTTCTTGATAAGAAAGCGACATATCTCCATCAATTAGTGCCACTTTGTTCGGAAACTTTCGCGCATTGCGCGCTAACAACTCAGAAATGTTCATTCGGTCCCCTCCAATTTTTGTAATCGTTCACGAAAATCCTCCAAAATCGACTCCATTTCTTGTTTTAGCCGCATTAAGTCCTCAATTCGCTCCGTCACCTCCTTTAGCTTTTGCTCGCCGTATGTAATTGTTTTTTCAAGTTGTTTTCGACCGGTACGATCGTTGTCAAACAAACTAATCATTTCATGAATTTCTTCTAACGAAAAACCGAATCGTTTGCCGCGTAAAATGAGCTTTAACACCGCTCGATCTTTTTTCGTATATAGCCGTTGTCCCGACTCGGTGCGAATGGGTGAAATGAGCCCACGTTCCTCATAATAGCGAATCGTTCGTGTGCTAATATCAAACTTCTCAGCCAATTGGGAGATCGTATAATAGTTCATCGCTTCCACCTTTATTTTTTAATTTTCTGAATTTTATTTTAGTTTACGTTTACGTAAAAGTCAATGAGAAAGTTTTTTCCTAACAGAAATATATTTGCTATAATGATAACAACAATGTTCGGAAAAGGAGAATGACGCTATGGTCTTTCCGCAAGAGCGAAAACCGTTTACGTACGCAGAGTATGTACAGCTTAGCGACTGCGATCGTTACGAAATAATCGATGGGAAGCTTTACAACATGACACCTTCTCCTACTCCGAAACACCAACAAGTCGTCACGCTACCTAGCTCGGAATTTGTCACGCACTTCCGAGGAAAAACATGCCGTGTATTCGTTGCCCCGATCGATGTTTGTTTTTCTAATGACGAATGGGTTCAACCTGACATTGTCATCGTCTGCGATCCGAACAAAATTGGCGATGAACGCATTATTGGGACACCTGATGTCATTGTAGAAATGTTATCGCCATCTACCGCAAAAAAAGACCGTTTAATTAAAATTAAATATAGACGGTACGAACAAGCAGGGGGGCCCGAATATTGGATTGTTGCCCCCGTTCATGAGTATGTGGAAGTGCACGTGCTAAGAGACGGAGCATACCAGCTTCACGGTACGCATTTTAAAGGAGACGCAATTCCTGTTCATCTATTTGGACATTTTTTGATTCACGCAGATAATATTTTCCTCTCACAATAAAAAAGTTTAAGGCTGTTGCCAAACGGCAACAGCCTTGCTTATACGTTCGAACGTTCCCATTGTCTTGCGAGTTCGATGAAGAAAGAGAGCGATTCAGGGTTTGCTATTGAGCCGACGTTCACCGCTTTTTCAAGCGGGAAGCCTAGTAAAAGCTTGCGAATAGGAATTTCCATTTTCTTACCGTTTAACGTTTTTGGAATTTGTTCGACTTGATAAATGGCGTCAGGAATAAAGCGCGGTGATACGTGCGCTTTAATGGCTTCTTTTACTCGTTGTTTTAATGTGTCATCTAGCGCTACCCCTCGCTGAAGAACGACAAACAGTGGCATAAACGATTTCCGCCCCATCACTTCTAAGTCAATAACTAAACTGTCGAGAATGCCATCGACCGTTTCCACAGCGCGGTAAATTTCGCTCGTGCCCATACGCACGCCGGCGCGGTTAATCGTCGAATCGGAGCGTCCGTAAATGACGCAGCTTCCTTCGTCATCAATTTTAATCCAATCTCCATGTTTCCATACGCCTGGATACGTATCAAAATAGCTGTCGAGATAGCGGCGGTCGTTTTCGTCGTTCCAGAAAAAGAGCGGCATCGACGGCATCGGTGCCGTGATGACTAACTCGCCAACTTCATTGACCAGCGAATGTCCATGTTCATCAAACGCCTGTACGTTTGCCCCAAGCGAACGGCATTGAAGCATCCCTGCACGAACCGGCAGTATTGGAGACCCACCAACAAACGCGGTACATACATCCGTTCCACCACTACATGAGACGAGCCAAACATCTTTTACATGTTCATACACCCAAAGAAACCCTTCGGTCGTCAGCGGCGACCCTGTCGAAAGAACCGCTTGCAAATGTGAAAAATCGTAGGCTTCTTTCGGTGGAATGTCTTGTTTCATGCAGACGTTAATAAACGCTGCACTTGTGCCAAAATGCGTGATTTTCGCTTTTTCGGCAAGCTCCCATAAAACGTTGGCATCAGGAAACGTTGGGCTCCCGTCATACAACACAACCGTTGCCCCGACTAATAACCCGCCAATTAAAAAGTTCCACATCATCCATCCCGTAGTTGTATACCAGAAAAATGTGCTATCCCGCCCAATATTGTATTCAATCGATAAAATTTTTAAATGCTCTAATAAAATGCCGCCATGCCCTTGCACGATTGGCTTTGGCAGTCCGGTCGTCCCAGAAGAATATAAAATCCAAAGTGGATGAGAAAACGGCACTTGTTCATACACAAGCTCGCCTTCCTCTTGCAATATGTCCGTCCATAATAAAACAGAATCGTCCCACGCGCTTACATCGTCACATAAATACGGAACGACAATCGTCTTTTTTAACGATGGAAGCTTTTCTTGCAACTCTTTCACAACAGGCACTTTATCAAACGTTTTCCCGTTATATTGGCAACCGTCCACCGCAAATAAAATCGTCGGCTCAATTTGTTGGAAGCGATCGATGACGCTGTTGGCACCAAAATCAGGTGAGCAGCTTGACCAAATCGCACCAATGCTCGCGCACGCTAAAAACGCAACAACGGTTTCCGGAATATTCGGCATATAAGCAACGACGCGGTCTCCTTGTTTGACGCCAAGTTTTTTCAGTGCCGAAACGACCGACGCTGTTTGTTGTTTTAACTGTTCCCACGTCATTTCACGAAGCGAAACGCGTTCGGAATGAAATAAAAGCGCTGTTTTTTCGTGCGTATGGCGAAAAATATGTTCCGCATAATTTAACCGCGCCCCCGAAAACCAGTTTGCCCGCGGCATTTTTCGCTCTTCTAACACACATGTATACGGTGTAGACGACTGAACATCACAATACTCCCACACCGTTTCCCAAAATTGCTCAAGGTTCCCGACCGACCATTTCCATAGTGCCGTATACGAATCAAACGCAAGCCCCTTTCTCGCTTGTAGCCAATCCATGTATTTTCTCACGCTTGATTGTTCGATTTGTTCTTTCGTCGGTGTCCATAAAATATCTCCGTCCGTAACCGCTTTCATTTTCCAACCTCCTTTTAAAAAGAAAGAAAATTAAGAACATTTACATTATACTATATGATCATCCGAAAAATATATAAAAAGGCGCACCGCTTTCGCTAGCAATGCGCCATTTTATCCAAATACAATTTCATTCCGCTCATCGTCCCATCTCATTTCAACATATTTTTTTTCTTCATAAAATGTATACGTTTTTTTACCAAATTGCACAACTGTTCCTTCCCACGCATGTTCAATATAAATCATCTCCCCTTTCGGCACAGCTAGTACGGTCTTAATGCCAAGCGAAGATCCGACTTCTTTGATTTTCATCCCTTTTTGCGCATACGCTTCCCCACCGCGCAATACTCCATGAACAGTCAACGTTCCCCCAGCGTAAATATTGCAATTATAACAACCTTTCCCTGTAACAATCACGTCACCACTTCCATGAATAACGCTATTTAAGGCATACGAAAGTTCAATCGCGTCATTTTCTTCGCGATCATATTGTCCAATAAATGTATTGAGTTCACGAAGCAAGTTTGCCATGCCCTCTAAGCAATGGAAATGGTTTGGGCGATCCGCAAGCAACCAACCTTCCAGCTGCGAACCGATATCGAACCATTGTTCACCAATTTGTTCACGCTTTTGTTCACACATCGTTTTATACTGTTTCATCGCCTCCGTCATCGTTTGGAACTTACTTTCAAGCAATCTTTTTGTAAGTGGATAAATATTTTTTTCGTCAATTTTTGACATGACCATTAGTTGTTGAATGGCAACAATCATTCGCTCGAGTGAATGGCGAATTTGTTGTAATAAACCAACGAGCTGCGTAACAATCATTTTATTTTCTCCTGATGTAACTGTTCCGCCAATGACGTTTTGTTGAATAAAAATGGATTGTTGCGCACGAATTTTGGCTCGATTGACATTTTGTAAAATCATAATACTACCGAGCGCTTCAACGACCATTTCATCTTGAACGTTACCTGTAATTTCAACATCGCCTTTAAAATGAATGTTTCCTACCGATAAATCGACATCACCTTGATGAACGAGCTTTGGAATAATGGAGACAACGACCGTTTTTCCTTTTTTCGCAATTTGTGGTCTTCCGCCTGTCGTTGCTAAAATGCGATTGTCATCCATTGTTACGCCTTTACCAAGTTTAATCATGACTGGATGCACTTCACGAACAGGAATCACTTCATTGGTGACCGTTAATCCCGGCTTTCCGGGCTGCGGAGGATGAACAATCGCGATTAAGTCGCCCTCGCCGACCGTCGCGATTGTTTCCATTTCACGGTAATCAACCGTTCCATCCTCACGAACCTTTGGTTTTTTTCTTCCTTCCCCTACTTTCACTTCTACCCAACCGTCTTTTCCTTCGGTCGGTTCAATTCCTTTGGCAATGACAACGGTTACTTTTTTCTCGGAATACAACGCTTCACGAATCGCCTCTTCGCTCACTCCATAAACAATTCCTAACTCTTGCAGTTTCGCCATTACTTGTTCATATGACACATCATAAATGAGCTCATTCTCCATTTTCGCTTGTATATGTAATTTGTTAGATGGTTGCTGATCTTCGAGTACATATCGGCGTCGTATCCCAGGTGCAAACGTCAATGTTGCCTCTAACTTTCTAGCATCTATGTCAATTTTCCAAACTGATTGGGCAATACTTTCTTCTTTTGGATAAATGCGAACGTCGTCTCCTTCTTGTAACGTGATTGTTCCTTCGATTACTTCTCCATTATATAAACAAATGACACCTTCGCCAATTACAATCGTTGGGCTTACGTCTAAACATTCATAATGGAATTCCCCATTTTGAATCCATGCTTTTCCTTCGTTCCGTTGAACAGCTTGTTCTATTTTTTGCTTCTTCGTTAGTCGGACAATGGCAGGTTGTGAAACGATGCCAAATAACTTTTTACGCTCTTGTTGAATGATTTCGATCTCTACATCTTCGCGCGTTGTTTGAAGCTGTTTTAGACCATTTTCAATGGCCTCTTCTACCGTTTGTCCTTTCACTTCAATGTACTCCATCCTTTTCCCGCCTTTTTTCTTATCATTTACTGTTGTTTTTATTATAATAGTAAAAAGATAAAAGAAATAGTGAAAAAAGTCGGAAACCTCTATCATTTTAGAAAAAGGATGGTTGAAATGAAAAAACGATTGATGTTTAGCACGATACTTTCTGCCAGTTTATTGTTTAGTGGATGTGCACAAGAAAAAAATGATCATGCCATAGAACATCAAGCAAGCGATATACGCGAAGAAACGGCTTCCATTCATCGTTTGCCGTCTTTTTTAGCCAAACATAACGAATCTATGGCACATTTATACGAACAGGCCGCCAAACATCAAAAGTTGCTAGAAAACATTCCTTGTTATTGTGGGTGCGGTGAGTCAGTCGGTCATGAAAACAATTATGATTGTTTTGTATATGAAAATAAAAGCGATGGTGCAGTCATTTGGGACGACCATGCGACAAAATGCGGAGTTTGTTTAGAAATCGCAGCCATTTCAATCGAGCAATATGAAAAAGGTATGTCTGTGAAAGACATTCGCCGACTTATTGATGAAACATATAAAGAAGGCTATGCTAAACCGACACCGACAAAGCCGATGTAAAAAACCGAGCATGTCGCTCGGCTTTTTATTTTTTCGTTAATTGCCATGCCCGCTTGAGATCTTTCCATGAAGATGCTTGATTATACATAAGCACGCCACCACGATATATTTTTGAACCAAACACAAATAAAAAGGCAATTGTCCCGACAAGTAAAACAATACTAAGGGCGATTTCCCAAGTCGGAACGTGTAACATTCCGATTCGTAAAAACATAATCATTGGAGCAAAAAACGGAACAAAAGACATCGCTGTAATAAACGGGGATTCCGGTGCATTCAAACCAAACATCGCCATAATAAATGCCGCAACTACAAGCATTGTTACAGGACCAGCCATTTGTTGCACTTCTTCTACTCGGCTAACAATCGAACCAAGCACAGCAAATAACATGGCATATAACAAGTAACCGAGCAAGAAAAAGACAATTCCGTATGTGATTAAGGAAATTGGTAACTCTTCCATTCCGAGTAACTGACTTAACATAGCACTATTTTGCAGTGATGTATAACCGACAGCGAAAATCACAACAAACTGCGTCAAACTCAACAAAGCAATTCCTGAAATTTTTCCGAATAATTGTTGAATTGGTGAAGTGCTTGAAATTAAAATTTCCATAATGCGAGATGATTTTTCTGTTGCCACTTCCATCATAATCATACTTCCGTACATTAACACGAACATATACATCGCAAACAGTAAAACATACACGATCGCTCTAGCTTGTTCTAATTGTTCTTCTGTCTT
The DNA here is from genome assembly GCF_054815885.1 of Anoxybacillus sp. TBDG-1. Taxonomy (NCBI): domain Bacteria; kingdom Bacillati; phylum Bacillota; class Bacilli; order Caryophanales; family Anoxybacillaceae; genus Anoxybacillus; species Anoxybacillus sp. TBDG-1. Next base: position 10,005 of record NZ_JBTZSY010000040.1, on the reverse strand, counting down.
TGCGTGTTTTTCAAGCGCTACTTTTTCTATCGCAATCGGTGCATATAATGCATTGATTTGGTCATATGTTAATCCGATTTGTTTCGCCATCATCGCAATTTTTACTTGTTGTAGTGCTTGCTCAATTTCATGAGTGACATCGCTATCTGCAATATTTTTCGCATAATATGCTACTTTCGGCTGTCCACTTTGTACATGAAGTACAATATACGCATACCACTTTTCTGTTTGAACATATTTTTTTGCTTGTTCTTCGTTTTCATCATGGCGAACAAGTTTTATTTCTTTATTTGACTGCATTTGTGCTTGCAGTGCTTCGTACCATCCGTTCGTTTGATCAATCACACCGATCGTTTTTTGACCATTATCGCTAAACGCTTCAATGATGCGGTCTAATTGACCAATACCAAATATAATGATAGTAGTAATCACCGTTGAAATGAAAAAAGACTTTGATTTTAATTTTGTCATATACGTATGAGCAAAAACAATCCAAAATTTATTGTTCATACGCTGCACCTACTTTCTCAATAAAAATGTCATTCAGCGATGGTTCCTCTAATGAAAACGTGCGAATAAATCCTTTTGCATAAATATGTTCAAGGATACGTTGCGATACACTTTCATCTGCTACTTGTAAGCGAACTCCTTCAACCATTTTCTCCATTTTCAATACGCCTGGAACTTCTGTTAACGTTTCAAACGGTAACTCTCCGTGAATGATCACATTTTTCTTGCCGAAAGATCTCTTTAACTCTTTCATTGATCCGTGCACAATCGGTTTTCCTTTATGCATAATACATATATGTTCACATAGTTGCTCGACATGTTCCATCCGATGGCTTGAAAAGACGATTGTTGTTCCTTGTTGCTGTAAGTCAATTACTGCCTCTTTTAACATTTCTACATTTACCGGATCTAATCCGCTAAACGGTTCGTCTAAAATAAGTAATTGTGGACGGTGTAACACCGCAGCGATAAATTGAATCTTTTGTTGATTTCCCTTTGATAGTTGCTCTACTTTTTGATTTTCATATTGTGGTATTTTAAAACGCTCAAGCCAATAACGCATTTCTTTTACAATCTCTTCTTTATGTAATCCTCGTAATCTTCCTAAATAAATGAGTTGTTCTTTTACTTTTAGTTTTGGATACAATCCCCTTTCTTCCGGCAAATACCCAATGAGATGACTATGCTTATACGTGATGCGCTCGCCGCTCCATGTAATCTCCCCTTTCGTTGGTTCAAGCAATCCTAAAATCATTCGAAACGTCGTCGTCTTTCCCGCTCCGTTCGCTCCGAGAAATCCGAACATGTGCTGTTCTGGAATACATAATGTCACATCATCTACTGCTGTAAACGAACCAAACTGTTTTGTCACATGCTGTAACACTAACCCCATGTTTTCCACTCCTTTCTCTTTTATTCCATTATAACGTATAAATGTAGGTAAAAGTTTCATACATTTACTTTTTTATGTTAAAAAATGATGAGAAACATATTTCTTTCTTGTCCATCATTCATTTATAATGGCAAGTAGAGGGGAGGTGAATCGAAGTGGAGAAAGAAACAATTGTAAAAGAAATTGTGAAAGCGCTCGAGCTATTCTCGGACAACATTCATCACGAAATGAAGGAAATGAGCAATCAACTCCGTACTGAAATGCAGGAAATGGGTAACCAACTTCGCTCTGAAATGCAAGAAATGGGACAGCAGCTTCGAGCTGAAATGCAAGAAATGGGCAACCAACTCCGTACTGAAATGCAGGAGATGGGCAACCAACTTCGAGCTGAAATGCAGGAAATGGGCAACCAACTCCGTACTGAAATGCAGGAGATGGGACAGCAGCTTCGAGCTGAAATGCAGGAAATGGGCAACCAACTCCGAACTGAAATGCAGGAGATGGGACAGCAACTTCGAATAGAAATTCGTGGTGTAGAAAGCAAATTAGAAGCGAAAATCGATGCCGTTAAACAAGAAATGTGTGAACAGTTTGAACAGCTAAATGAAAAAGTTGATCAACTACGCGATGATCTAACCGACACGCAAGAAACTGTCGATTTGCTTTCTTCCAAAACACTCCAACACGAGCGAAAACTTCGTCTTTTATCTAAACAGTCGTAAAATCCATTGACATCTTCGCTTTTTTGTTTCATAATTCTGAAAAAAAGTATATATGGAACGAGGTACGGGACGAGTAAACCGATGGAATGTGCCAGAGAATGGAATCCATAGGCTGGAAGGTTCCTCACGGAAAGTCGGTTGAACCTACCCTATACGGCCGCTTATGCAAACATAAGCCGTTTCCCTACGTTACAGGGTAAGAGGTGGGCGCAATTGCGCCAAAAAAGGTGGTACCGCGGAAACAACGCTTTTCCGTCCTTTTCTGTAAGGGCGAAAAAGCGTTTTTTATTTTGTGGAAAGGGGTGAAATGGTGAGAAAAAAGCGAATCGTCGTCAAAATTGGCAGTAGCTCGTTAACTGAAAAAAACGGAACGCTTTCAGAACAAAAACTACGCGAACATGTCGAAGCACTTGCGTATATGAAACAACTCGGACATGACGTCATTCTCATTTCCTCTGGCGCAGTCGCTGCCGGGTTTGGGTTGCTCGGGTATCGTTCGCGACCAAAAACAATCGCTGGAAAACAAGCAGCCGCAGCTGTCGGGCAAGGAATGCTGATGCAAAGCTACATTTCCGCCTTTCGTTCGTTTCATATCGTTACCGGACAATTGTTGTTAACGCGCGCAGATTTTTACGACCGCGAGCGATTTCGCAATTTGTTTGCGACAATTTCTACGTTGCTTGACCGCGGGGTGCTTCCGATTATTAACGAAAACGACTCCGTTTCTGTTGAAGAGTTGACGTTTGGGGATAACGATTTATTGTCTGCTTTGGTGAGTGGATTTTTGCATGCGGATGCCCTCATCATTTTAACGGACATTAACGGGCTATATGACCAACACCCAAGCGACCCGAAAGCGAAAAAATATCATTTTCTCTCTGAGATTACCGACGAACTAATAGAACAAGCAGGCGAAAGCGGGTCAACGGTTGGAACAGGCGGAATGAAATCGAAGCTGCTTGCAGCGCAAAAGGCGCTTTCTTTCGGCGTCAGCGTCTTTATCGGCACCGGGAAAGGAACAGAAAAGCTCAAACATATTTTAGAAGGAAAAGGCGACGGGACGTATATCGGCACTCCTTTTCACGGACATATGCAAACACGGAAACAATGGATTGCCTATCACTCAAAGGTGGCTGGAACGATTGAAATTGATGAAGGAGCAGAAAGCGCCCTTTTGCATAAAGGAAAAAGTTTGTTGCCTGCTGGAGTAACAAATGTGTTCGGTTCGTTTCAAGCGCTCGATGTCGTCAACGTTGTCAATCAAAAAGGCGATGTGATTGCTAGAGGGCAAGTATATTATGCTGCGGATGACTTACAAAAAGTAAAAGGAATGGCAAGTGAACACGCAAAACAATATTCTTTCCACCACCGCCCAGAAGTTATTCATCGCGATCATTTAGTTTGCTTAAAAAGGACGCCTGTCCGCTAAAAATGAAAGGGGCGAAAACAGATGAACGAATTATTAACAAAAGCGAACATGTTAAAACAAGCCGCGAAACGTTTAGCGATTTTATCAACGGAAGAAAAAAACGAGGCGCTTTCGATGATCGCGGAAGCGTTGATTGCGCAAATGCCGTACATTTTACAAGAAAATGAAAAAGATATGGCGATCGGAAAAGAAAACGGGCTCTCCCCTTCCTTACTTGACCGGCTGCAACTTACCGAAGAACGCATTCAACAAATCGCTGATGGGGTTCGCCAAGTCATCAACTTGCCAGATCCGATTGGAGAAACGATCGACCGATGGACGCGACCAAACGGGCTCCTATTAAAACAAATTCGCGTGCCGCTTGGCGTTGTCGGCATGGTGTACGAAGCGCGTCCGAATGTGACGGTCGATGCAGCTAGCCTTTGCTTAAAAACGGGAAATGCCGTCTTGTTGCGCGGCAGTTCTTCCGCTATTCACTCGAATAAAGCGCTTGTTTCCGTTATGCAACAAGCATTAAAACAGTCGAAAATTCCGACAGATGCCATTCAATTGTTAGAAGATACAAGCCGTGAAACGGCACAACATATGTTTCGCTTGAAAGAATATGTAGACGTTCTCATCCCACGCGGCGGCGCTGGTCTTATTCAATCCGTCGTCGAAAATGCAACGATTCCTGTGTTAGAAACAGGTGTCGGCAATTGCCATATTTTTATCGACGACTCTGCTGAAAAAGAAATGGCGATTGACATTGTCATAAACGCTAAGCTGCAACGTCCATCCGTCTGCAATGCGGTCGAGACGGTGGTTGTTCATAAACAATGGCCATATATAAGTGCGTTGCTTGAAACGTTGCATGAAAAAGGAGTCGAATTGCGTGCTGACAAACAACTTGCGGCTACATATCCGTTCGTTTGTGAGGCAAAAGAAGAAGATTGGGCAACCGAATTTTTAGCACCCATTTTAGCGGTGAAGCTCGTTGAAACGATCGATGAAGCGATTGAACATATTGAACGCTACGGTACGAAACATTCGGAAGCGATTATTTCTGAATGCAAGGAACACGTGGAACAATTTTTCGCGCGCGTCGATGCCGCTGTATTGTACCATAACGCCTCCACCCGCTTCACCGACGGCGAACAGTTCGGATACGGCGCGGAAATCGGCATTAGCACACAAAAACTGCACGCCCGCGGCCCAATGGGTTTGCGCGCCATCACGACAACAAAAACGCTCGTGTATGGAAATGGGCAAGTGCGGACATAAAAACCAGCCTCTATATGGGGCTGGTTAAAACATATTCAACAACTTTTTCCACTGTTCATAATACACATCTTTCGGGACTCGATACCATGTGTGAATTTTATTATGCTCGCTACAAAACTCATCGCCTTCTAAAACATACACATAGTCACGCTTTTCGAAAATAATAATATGCCAACCTTGTTCAAGGTCAAAAAAAGGGCGATCAATTGTGCCGATCGGAATATCATGTTCATCCCACATCCCCAAAAATTCCTCTGCAAAATCCCACCATGGAAATGTAGTAAGAATTTCATTTCGTTTTGCGCTATAAAAGTAAATATGTTTTCCCCATGTTTTGTTACTCTTAGCCGTTATTAAAATTTCAAAATCAGCAATGATAGGAAAAGACTTTAGATCTAATGCCCTTAAGGTAGACTCGTCTACGTTCGTTAGCACTTTTTTATTGTTCAACGTCCGGCTTTTTCTGCGACAATGAAAAAATCCACTTTTTGTCCCTTCCACTAACATACATATTCTCCTCTACTTCGTCCTACCGAATGGCTTCTAATACTTCCGCAAACCGCTTGCGCTCTCCATTCCATTTCGCTTCTTCCAATCGTAAGGAAATCGGAATGTCGCAATGGATGGCCGCAAGTTTTCGCGACAAATGAAGCAAATCGAGATGTTCCGTTATTTTTTGTTGCTGTGCGTTTGTTAAGTTCGCTACGTTTGCCAAAATTCCTTCAATCGTGCCGTATTGTTGAATGAGTGTAAACGCTTGCTTTTCCCCGATGCCGCGCACACCTGGGTAATTGTCGCTTGCATCGCCCATGAGCGCTTTCACATCGATGAACTCCGAAATCGAATTAGCACAAATGAATGTTCCAGCACACTTTTATTCTACAAGAGATCCGCAGGCAAGGACTATTTTTATGCTTACTCAATTTTATCTAGCACCACGGGTACCTCACTCACATTTTCTTGGTTTTAAATCTCCCCGACATAGAAAATATAATTTGTATCGAAACAGCCATTGCTAACAATACCAAAATGAGTATACTTAAATGTTTCAAGTCTGAACCAAGGTCTCCACCGCCATAAATCAAGCTAAAATAACTGCTTACACCATAAGTTGCAGGAAGTAGATTACCAAGCTCATAATAAAAAGATGGTAATAATTCACGCGGAACCATCGCTCCTGAACTTGCAATTTGAATTGCTGTTAAAGCAATGTTAAAAATCATACCTGGTATTCCAAATAACATAACGAAAACTTGAGATAAAAGTAAGAAGCTAAAGAAAAGAATAGACTGAAATCCCCATAAAACAAAAAAGTTATGATTCAATTCAACATGAAACAGATTCATTAAAAAGATGCTTAATAGCGAGACCACAAACGCTAATAAAACATTAATCACCTGCCTAGCGATAAAAAGGGAAAATTGACGATGCTCATTAATTAATTTGCCATTTGCGAGCTGCAAATATTGGCTAATAAGCATAGCACTAATATAGGAGGCTAATACAACTAATAACGGAACCATCGTAATAGCAAATCCTTCTTTTTCATTTGCCTTCACTATATTTGCTACTATAGGATCAATCTTCATATTTTCCTGCATCAAATCGACAACTTGAGTGGCTATGTCCTCAACCATCACTTTCATTTCTTCATTAGGAACTTTTTCTGCGACTAACTGTGGAATTCTTTTGGTTATCTGTGTGTTTACTGTTTCTCTAAATTGATCGTTGAGGGCATCATTCATCTTATTCGCTGCTTTTTCCATCATTTGTTTCGTTAAAGTTGGAGTAGCCTGATTAATATAATAATCAATTGTTATATTCTCATTGGCTGTCAACTTTTCTATTATTCTATTAGGGAGATGAATAACCATATTGACGTTTCGCTTATCTAAAGCTTCGAGTGCCTGATTTAATTCATCAAACACTTTTAATTGAAATAAATTTCTATCTTCCACCTCCTTTATGATTTCCCCACCCAGCTTATCATCATTACTAACAATCCCTACTGAAAATTGATTTGTTCGATCATAGACACCATCATAGGCAGTTAACCATACAGTAACAAATATAAGTTGAAAAGCAATCGCTGCGGCAATTCCTACTAATGTTTCTTTCTGTTTGAAAAAATTTTTAATTATTTTCATCTATGCTCCCTCCCTTTAATACTTTAATCACAAGTTAAATGACTGACCGTCAGTCTTCATGGGTTAACATGAATTAATTACGTATGATATGTTAACACGCTCTTTATAAAACTCTCTACATATTTCCAAAATTCTTCAGGTTTTTCCATCATAGGGCTATGACCGCTATTTTCAATAACTTTTAGTTGTATTTGCGAATTGAGAGAAATGGAACCCTCCCAAAGTTCAAGTGGCGAAACATTATCTTGATCTCCCCATAATAGTAATATTGGACGCTCTATTTTTGGCAAAATTAACTTAGCGTCATAGTTATCTGCTTCCTTTGCCAATCGAATCATATTTAGAAAGTTACGCTTATCACTAAAGAACTCCGCCACAAGAGCTAGTTGGTCATTAGTGATACATTGTTGATTTACGAATAACTTCTCTTTTAAATCAACAAACCACTCTTCCAACCTTTCCTTGCTTCCTATTTTCGGTGGTCCAATCCCTAGATTAGCGCTCCCCATACCTGGTGCGCCACTTACAACGATTGCAGCCACTTTTTCCGGGATTGATGCAGCTAAATCCATAGCAAGCAGACCACCCAAGGAATTACCTATAACAATTGCTTTATATTTAATGAACTCATCTAAAAATTTGATTACCATTTCACGTAAATGACTAATTTTATGACCATAAGCCGCAAGTGGATCTCGTAGACGAATAATATTGTATTCAGTTTTAGAAAAATATGAAATAACATCTTCCCATATCCAATCCCCAGCAAATAAGCCAGAGATAAATAATATAGGGATTCCGTTTCCTTCTGATTTGAAACTTTCCATACCTTCCTCCCTCCTTTGTCCTCGACTGACGGTCAGTCATATTGGTATTATATCCCACTTTCTGATAACAATCAAGCATACGATCCATGAAAATAAAATCCATCATCGCTCACAAATGCATCTTGAAGTTACATCATAGTCCTACAAAGCGACTTTCTCAACAATAAATCAATAGTATGAAGATAGTCATCTATACAGCAGTCTGAATGATAAACAAAACATTCGTGTGCTACATGCTCGACCATGCCAACAATTAGTATGGCGGTCATTTCAGCATTCAAATGGCTGTCGAATTCTCCTGATTTTTGACCATTTTCGATTAGTTTTTTTAAAAAATGATAGTAGGGTCTCCGAATTTCTTTTTCTACTTTCCACTGGTCAGTTTTAAATGCACTAACTGCATTGAACATAGGAAAAACATCATGGTAACTTTTCATGACATTAAATGCTGTTTTAATAACTTCGATCAGTTTTTCAAAGTGGTTACCCTTTAAGTTGATTACTTTTTCAGCTTCTGAAAGTATTTTCCCTTGCATCTCACGAACTAAGGCAAGAACTAAATCTAATTTAGAAGGAAAGTATATATAAAAAGTACCTTTTGCAACACCCGCCATTTGAGCTATTTCAGACACCTTTGTATCATCGAACCCTTTCTCCGCAAAAACATTTCGTGCAGCAGCTAAAATTTCCTGATAACGCTCATTTTTTCCTGTCATTTGATGCTTAACCTCCCCATATCAAGACTTCTTGGCATATTAAGGTGCAAAAAATATATTTCCACAAAAGTCATTACATGCTGACCTTCCAATGTTGGTATTTATCGAAAAAAATTTGGCATAAAATGTTGGTTTCCATGATATCAAAATACCATAGTTCTATAAAAAATCAAGTACGCCTTTTGATGAAGGGACATTGAAAAATATTTTTTAAACCAATAACACATAAAACCCAGCCTCTATGTAGGGCTGGTTCTCTTACATCTTACCGAATGGCTTCTAATACTTCCGCAAACCGCTTGCGCTCTCCATTCCATTTCGCTTCTTCCAATCGTAAGGAAATCGGAATGTCGCAATGGATGGCCGCAAGTTTTCGCGACAAATGAAGCAAATCGAGATGTTCCGTTATTTTTTGTTGCTGTGCGTTTGTTAAGTTCGCTACGTTTGCCAAAATTCCTTCAATCGTGCCGTATTGTTGAATGAGTGTAAACGCTTGCTTTTTCCCGATGCCGCGCACCCCTGGGTAATTGTCGCTTGCATCGCCCATAAGCGCTTTCACATCGACGAGCTGCTGTGGTTGAATCCCTTTTTCTTCAATAAAGCGTTCGAGCGTATACACCTCGTAGTTGCCGATGCCTTTTGCCAACAAATAGACAGTGACACGCTCTGAAAGAAGCTGAAACAAATCGCGGTCTCCGGTCACAATCGAAATGCGCATCTCATCACGATATTGCTTTACAAGCGAGCCGATGCAATCGTCCGCTTCGGCACCGAGCACGCCGATATTCGGAACACCGAGCATTGCTACCACTTCTTTCGCTAAATCAAATTGCGGAACTAATTCACACGGCAGCTCCCCACGATTCGCTTTATAGTCTGGAAACCATTCCGTGCGAAACGTCGTACTTCCCATATCCCAACAACAAACAACATGCGTTGGTTGAAGTACATTTGTCGCCGCTTCGATTTGTTTCACTACCCCATATACCGCATTCGTCGGCACCCCACGGCTATTCATCATCCAACGTGGTGCTGTCGCATAAAACGACCGAAACAATAACGCCATTCCATCAATTAATAACAAATGTCCTCGTTCCATCTTCGTTGTCCTTTCTATGTATCGATGCAACAAGTATAACAAAAAACCATCCAGTATAGGATGGCGGAAACGTTCAAAAATATTTTGTGCAACGTATCATTTATTGCAAACGTCTTTTTAAAAAACGAACTAGCTTCATGATCGAACATACAATAACAAATACGACACCGTAAACAACGACAAAAATAACAATACCTTTTAACAAAAGAAGTAAAATGCCTTTCCAACCTTCTTTAGACCAACTAATATACAAAAGACATACAAGAAATGCAAAGAAAGCAATGTAACTTTTTTTCATGTTATTTCCTCTTTCACACTCTGAAGTCATAAGTAGATAAAACATCGTTAACTCGAAAACCAAATGTTTTTATTTCTAAATCGTACTCTAGATTGAAGGGCA
>NZ_JBTZSY010000004.1:0-90521 GCF_054815885.1 Anoxybacillus sp. TBDG-1 | reverse complement strand
TTTATAAATAATGAATAGATTATTTATAAAGTTTTGTAAGTTTTCTGTAACGGAGTAAATATGTCTGTACGTGAAAAATTTGATTACGACTTACAAACGTTGCGCGATCAATTATTACAGCTTGGAAGTTTGGCGGAAATTGCCTTAACTCAGTCATTTGAAGCGTTAAAAACAAAAAATAACGATTTAGCATTACAAGTGCTTGAGAACGATACAAAAATTGATTTGCTAGATGAAGAAATTAACGATTTTGCGATTTTACTAATTGCGAAACAACAGCCGGTTGCAATCGATTTGCGCCGAATTATTGTCGCCATTAAAATTGCAACGGACGTTGAGCGAATGGCGGACTTTGCAGTCAATATTGCAAAATCAGCGATTCGAATCGGGGAACAGTCGTTTGTTATATCATTAAATAAATTAGAAAAAATGCATGATATTGCGGTAAATATGCTTTCGTTAACGTTAAAAGCTTATTACGAAGAGGATGTTGTCGCCGCTAAAAAAGTAGCCGATATGGATGATGAAGTCGATCGCTTGTACGGTGAAACCATTCGGGAGTTGCTAGAGCGTACTAAAGCACATCCAGATGCGATGTCGCAAATTACTCAGCTCTCGTTTACAGCACGTTACATTGAGCGCATTGCAGACCATGCGACAAACATTGCTGAAAACGTGTTTTATTTAGTGAAGGGAAAACATTACGATCTAAACGATTAAAACAAAAGGATGTCCGACGTTGGACATCCTTATTTTGTTATGTTTCGTGCGATTTGTTCATATGACATGTCGCTTGTGACAACGTACGTCCCTGGGCGCAGTGCGCGCGTTAAGTGATGTGTATGAAGGTACGTTAAAAATGATTGAGCATTATCAATAATATGGGCTTGCTCAAGCCGGCTAGCAATGTCCTGACTTGCTTCACCTTTAGCGATTGTCAACGTATAAATGTACGTTTCTTTTGGAGGTGGAGTTGCTTTTTTTGTTTCTTTTTTTAATTTTTCTAGTTTTTCAGCTAGCTCATCTCGTTCAGTAATGAGCTGTTCATATTGTTTCTGGCTGATGGCATCGTTTTGTCGCTGTTTATCTGTTGCATAATGAACGATAGCCAGTATCGTTGTAGCGAACAACATCCCAGCCGCAAATGCACGTGTTGTTCTTTTCATCGTTCATTCCTCGCGATCATCATATTCACTTCATCTAATGGCATGTTAAGCTTATGAGAAATTTGCTCTTTTGTCCATCCTTGTTTATATAAGTACCATATTTGCTCTTCATTTGAAAACGACTCTATTCCGACAAGCAATTCTTCTTCAAGCGCTTTGACTCGCTTTTTTATTTCATATAATTGTTGCATCGTCGATAATGTTAACTGCTCTACTTGTTCCTCTATTTCTTTTACGCGATCTTTTTGGAAGAAAGAAATTATCAACAGTATGATAGCAAAAGAAACGAGCCAAATAAATGTATATTCGATCATGTTTTTCACCCCATTTTATTATACATAGGAATGTAGCTATCATGCATCATTTTCATGTAAAATCGACAAATTTCGTATATTGTCCACATGTTGTTGTCATGATATGATGAAAAAAAGCGTGCTTTCACTGGGGGGGATGTATTGTGAAAGCGGTTATTATGGCAGGGGGAAGAGGAACGCGGTTACGTCCGTTAACTTGCCATGTTCCGAAGCCAATCGTACCACTTATGAATAAGCCTGTAATGGAGTATAGTATTGAATGGTTAAAACAATATGGAATTACAAATATTGCTGTAACTGTTCAATATTTAAGTGATGAAATTATGGAATATTTTGGGGATGGGCGTCGGTTTGGTGTGCATCTTCACTATTTTGAAGAGACGACACCACTTGGAACGGCAGGAAGTGTAAAACATGCCCAGTCATTTTTAGACGATACGTTTGTTGTCATTAGTGCAGATACATTGACCACAATTCATTTACAGCAAGCAATAGACTTTCATTTCTCCAAACAAGCATTAGTTACCGTTCTTATGCACCACGAAGCGACTCCTCTTTCATACGGTGGAATGGTTACAGATCAACATGGAAAAATCATTCATTTCGTCGAAAAACCAAAGTGGAATGAAGTGTGTAGTGATTTTGTAAATACAGGCATTTATATTTGTCATCCAGCCATTTTTGATTATATGCCAAAACATCCACCTTACGATTTTAGTCAACATATTTTTCCATACCTCATTCAGCACGGACACCCGATATACGGATGGCAAGCAGATGGATATTGGTCTGATATTGGTGTCATTGAACAATATCATCAAACACATATCGATTTACTGAATCAACGTTTCGTTCCTTCTCACTATAAAGAAATTGCCCCTGCTGTATGGGTTGGTAAAGGGGTTAAGATTGCGCAAGGGGTTAAATTAGAAGGACCGATTATGATCGGAGATGATGCCCGCATTGATGAACATGCGACCGTTGGACCTTACACAGTTATCGGACCACGTTCAGTTATTCGTAAGCATGCTTCGTTAAAGCGATCAATTGTTTGGAAGGATGTGTATATTGATCAGTATAGTGAATTGCGCGGGGCGATCGTTGCCAACGATGTGTATATCGGTAAAAAAAATGAAATATTTGATTATGCAGTGATAGGAACAAAATGTAAATTGGAAAATAAAGTGAAAGTGCAACACGCAGCTAAAATTTGGCCAAATAAAACAATTACGGAAAAAACAAAAGTGAAAGATTCGGTCGTATGGGGGGAGCAACATGCAAAAGCATTGTTTAGTGAACAAGGAATGAAAATGCATGCATACATTGATGCTCATCCGCTGTTTATAACAAAGCTTGCTTCAGCATATAGTAGCCTATATGAAAAAGAAAGTCGCATATTAATCGGCTTTGACGATCATCCGTTTTCTAAGGCGATGGGGATGATGTTTGCTCAATGTTTGCACATGTATGGGATGCACACAAATATATATGAAGGTGGGTATTTACCTGCTTTTCGCTATATTATCCCTCATAAACAGTATCATGGTGGTGTATTTATTAAGATGCTCGAACATGATGAAGTGATTATTGATATACATGATGAATATGGCTATCCAATTGAGCGAGAGACGGAACGAGCTATTGAGCAACAAATGAAACATGAACACGCTTGCTATATGCCGATGACACAAATCGGTCAGCCGATGGAACAAAAAGAAAGTGATGAATGGTATGTTGGGGCATTACTTCAATTGATTCCTCCTTCTTTATTAGGGCGATGGAAAGTAGTAGTTTGTAGTTCACCTTTATTACGTGAAATCATTGAACGTACACTTCGGTCGTTTGCTATTCAAGTCATTTGGACAGAAAATCGTGATGACGAACATATTCGGGAGCAAATAAAGCATGAACAAGCGCAGTTTGCGATTGTGCTTGACCATTCGGGGGAACGGTTTCGTATTTTTGACGGACAAGGAACGGTATTGACAAATGAAGAAGTTATTTCGTTGTATGTGTTAGTGTCCCTTTTGTTTAGCGAAAAGAAAAAAGTAGCTGTTCCTACTTGGGCTCCGTCTGTGTTGCATACGTTAGCCGAGCGTTTACATGGCGATATTGTTTATGTAAAAGATACGAGACGAGAGTTTTTATTTGCACATCATCATGAGTCGTTTCATTTTTACTTTGATGGTCTGTATGCATGTGTGCAACTGTTGCATTTGTTGTCTATTGAACGTTGTTCGCTTCGTACCATTGTATCGTCCATTCCAACAATTCATTTATCTTGCCGTGATGTTTATTGCCCGTGGCATGAGCGGGCAGCTGTTATGCGTAAATTGTTAGAAGAATCGTATGACAAGCATGTCGATTTTACAGATGGTATGAAAGTGTATCATGAAGACGGAGCATGGACACTCATTTTACCAAAAGTAGATGAACCGACATTGACTATTTATTCTCAAGCAACAAATGCCCAAAAAGCAAAGGAATATACGAAATACTATATAAAGAAAATTCGGCAATATCAAAACGTATAAAATTCATATGGAAATTGTTTAAGAAAAATGATATGATGGAAAGGTGTGATTATAATACTTTTGTTTGGAGGGAAAGAACAATGCGTGTAAATATTACGTTAGCATGCACAGAATGCGGCGAACGCAACTATATTTCAACAAAAAATAAACGCAATAACACAGAGCGCCTTGAATTGAAAAAATATTGCCCACGTGACAAAAAAGCAACAGTTCATCGTGAAACAAAGTAAGCAGTAGGAACTTTTTTCCTGCTGCTTATTTTTTTATGAAGAGGGGGAAGGATAATGGATAAGAAACAATTGCGCCAACAAATGAAACAACTCATCTTACATATGCCAACAGAAGAACGAAAGAAAAAAGAAAACGTGATTCACGATATATTATTTCAACAACATTGTTGGCAAAAGGCACATGTAATCGGTATTACGATGTCACGACAAATTGAAGTGGATACGATCGCTATTATTGAACGAGCTTGGCAAGAAGGAAAAAGAGTTGCAATTCCGAGGTGCGACGTAGCAGCAAAACAAATGACGTTTCGAGAAATTCGTTCTTTTCAACAAATAGAGCGCACGTTTTTTGGTTTATACGAACCGATTGTGAAAGAAACGAAAGAAGTACAAAAACATGAGATGGAATTGTTGATTGTACCTGGACTCGCTTTTGATCGCCATGGTTATCGTCTCGGCTACGGCGGGGGATATTATGACCGTTATTTAGGCGATTTTCCAAACGATACAATTTCTCTGGCATATGATTGTCAAATCGTTTCTACGTTGCCGATCGCACAACACGACATTCCTGTTCAAATGATCTTCACAAATGAAGGAATTATCGTTTGTGAAAGCGAATAGCAAAACAGTATAAGTGTGTTCATGTCATACAGGTGAAAAAATTAACAAAATGTTAATAATTTATGCCCCATAAACTTTGTGAAACAGTGTACAATGTAAGTGTGAAACAGATAAACAATGCACATATTGTAAAATGATATAAATGAAAGGTGGAAGAAAGATGTCAAATAAAGTGAATCGCGTTGTTTTAGTTGGGACAGGTTTTGTCGGTTCGAGTTATGCATTTGCTCTTTTAAATCAAGGGGTGACAGAAGAGCTCGTTCTTATTGATATTAACAAAGAAAAATCAGAAGGGGATGCGATGGACTTAAATCATGGCATGCCGTTTGCACCATCTCCAACGAAAATTTGGTTTGGCAATTATGAAGACTGCAAAGATGCGGACATTGTTGTATTAACAGCTGGTGCCAATCAAAAACCAGGGGAAACACGATTAGATTTAGTGGAGAAAAATACAAAAATTTTCAAAAATATTATTGACCAAGTGATGGCAAGCGGATTTAATGGTATTTTTCTCGTCGCAACAAACCCGGTTGATATTTTAACATATGCAACATGGAAGTTTTCAGGATTACCGAAAGAGCGCGTCATCGGTTCAGGAACAATTTTAGATACAGCGCGCTTCCGATACTTATTAGGTGAATATTTCGATGTTGATACACGTAACGTACATGCGTATATCATCGGGGAACATGGCGACACAGAGTTGCCGGTTTGGAGTCATGCATTTATCGGTTGCCGTCCAATTGCCGATATGATGAAAGAAAAGCCACAATATAAACAAGAAGATTTAGATAACATTTTTGTGAATGTACGTGATGCAGCGTATCAAATTATTGAACGAAAAGGTGCAACGTATTATGGCATTGCTATGGGACTTGTTCGTTTAACGAAAGCAATTTTACAAAATGAAAACAGCGTTCTTACTGTCTCAGCTTATTTAGAAGGTCAATATGGTCAAAACGATATGTACATTGGCGTGCCAGCGATTGTAAATCGCAACGGTATTCGTGAAGTTGTTGAATTACAATTGAGCGAAGAAGAAAAAGAAAAATTTATCCACTCTGCAACTGTATTAAAAGATGTGATGAAACGCGTCGGTTTGCAATAGGTTGTCTCATAACGAGGCAACCTTTTTATAATTTCAAAGCGAAAAGGGAACGGTAACAATGAGGAGGGTGATCATATTGAATGGAAAAACATTTATCGTTACATTGATGGTAGGACTTGTTCTCTACCGCTTTCGCTATCGGTTATTGAATGAAATATTGAAAAGGGAAGCGGTTCAAAAGCGAGTTGTACAATGGGGGATGTCCATTCCTTTTGTTCGCCATCGCCTAATGCCTATGTTATTTTTACAAAAGTACAAATAGTTGCACTTTGTAAAAGAGTGTGGTAAAAGAAGGGTATGATAGCGAAGGGAGAGGAAAGGTTGAGCATTCGCTTTGATTTTGTATACTGGCAAATGATATTTCAATTTTTGCAGAAAAACTATACTATCGTCTATATATCGCCTGATGAACAAGAAGTTTGGTTGCAGCCTACCCGTGAACGAAAAGCGCCAATCGTTCGTCTTGTTCGAGCGGATATGGATTGGAGCATATCGTTAAAAAACGATATGCAACGTGCGCTTATTGCCATTGATAAATGGCGGAGAAGTCAATTTCACCGCAAACTGCAAGTCGTCAACATATATGTCATGATGGATCCTCCTGTTGACGATTGGGAATGGTATGTTCATCGCCCATTAACGACTGAACGAGTGCATACAAAAACATTTGTCATGCACAAAAATAATATGTACGCGATACTACATGAACTAAGTATGTTGTTTCAGCACGCATTGAAAATATATATACCCGATGATTCCCCGATGTTGCAAAATGAGTTACAAGTATTTAAACAACATGTTTTATCGTTTGCAGAGGGTATGTATGAAAATGAGCGTCGCATGTTTGAACGTGGAAAAACAAGATTTACATATGTATTTATTGCTTTGCAAATTGTGATGTTTTTTATTTTAGAATGGAATGGTGGAAGTACAAATACGTTAACGCTCATTGAATACGGTGCAAAATTTAACCCGCTTATTTTGCAAGGAGAATGGTGGCGCTTTTTTACCCCTATCGTTTTGCATATTGGCTTCTTACACTTGTTCATGAATACGTTTGCGCTATATTATTTAGGTCCGCTCGTTGAAAAATTGTACGGTTCGTTTCGATTTTTATTTATTTATCTTTTTGCTGGTTTTGCAGGCTCGCTCGCTAGCTTTTTATTTTCACCGTCCGTATCTGCGGGAGCGTCCGGTGCCATTTTTGGATGTTTTGGCGCTTTGCTTTACTTTGGAAAAGCATATCCTCATGTGTTTTTTCGAACGATTGGAATGAATATACTAACAGTTATTGGGATTAACTTAGCATTTGGTCTCATTGTTCCAAATATTGATAACGCAGGCCATATTGGCGGCTTAATTGGTGGATTTTTAGCTGCAAGCATCGTCCATTTTCCAAAAGAACGTGCTCGTCTCGGACAATGGTTAGCTGTTCTATTTACAGCGGTCGTTACACTCATTTGTTTATATATCGGCTTTCAACGACCGCCAGCAGATCAAGCACAACTCATTCTTGCGCTGTCCAAGCAGTATATTGATGAACGAGAATACGGAGAAGCAGAGCACATGTTAACACTCATTCATGAACAAGATGCCGAAGCATATAAAGCAGATTTTTTACGTGCCTATATTTGTATACAACAAAAAGATTACGATGCTGCGAAACGGTATTTATATGCTGCCATTGAAAAAAACGACCGTTTTCATGAAGCATTTTATTATTTAGCGTTATTGTATGCAGAAGAAAAAAATTACGAAAAAGCAAAACAAGCAGTAGAACGTGCATTGCAAATTCATCCAGACGATGAACAATATAATCAATTATTGTTTGAAATCGAGCAATTGCTTTAATATGATCAGTTCTCCATCTGCTGTTTCTGTCACGACAAACAGCTTGCTGTAATCTTTTTTAATTAAAATAAGCGGAACGGTGCTGCCGATAGGGGATTCAATCGAACCGTTCTGTTTTTTTATACCTAGAAAATAATTTTTGTACAAACCTTCCCATAAGTTTCCGATCATCATTTCCGTCTCATTTGTCGTTAAATCCATAAATGGTTGCTCATTATATTGAACAAGCTCAGGTAAATACAAGTGATAATAATCATCTTTTTCCAATATTTTGTCCATTTCATTGGCAGCTTTGTTTACAATCGTTTGCGTTTGTTTATTCAATGTATTTGCCCATGTTTTTTGTTCATTTGTCGTTGGTTTACGAAACGATTGAAGAGGGGTGAAGGATGAGTCGATGACATATAATGTGTCTCCACTCATTTTCTGACTGCTTCGAATATCGTTACCGTTATGCAACTCTCCTTGATGATATGAAATGGCTTGAAATAATCGGCTCCCTTTTTGTTCGAAACGTTTTTGTTGAATGAGGTTTTTCCCATTCTCTTTCCATTTTGATTGCGTGGAAATTAGTCTCCCATTAGCAAACAATAACGAAATATCTTGCCGTAAGTAAGCGGTTCGATCAAGCGATGAAGTGATGATCCAATCGACGACATAATTTTTTTCTTTTTTCTGGGGTTGTAGTGATAATTTTGTTTCGGCAGTTGTAAAGCGAACGGTCGAATCGATCGGAAAAAACATAATCGTCTCGCGAGCAGGTCGCTCAAACGCTTGGACGATGACGATAAATACGAATAGCAATATAAATAGCGATATGAAACGTTTCATCTCATTCCTCCGGTCAAGCATACATTTATAAAAAATGTATGTGTATACAAACCGAAATATGTATGAATGAATATCGATATGTCAAAGATGGATGGTAGTCCATGTAAGGTAAGGTGATCGGAATGAAGAGAGTATCTTCGCATCTTTCAGAAAACGTTTCATATATGAAAACAAAGCTTGGAGTAGGGAAAAGTTTTGACGTTATTTATTTAGATGTTCATTATGCAGGAAAAGATATGGCTTTATTTATGATTGATGGATTTGTCAAAGATGATATTCTCCATTACTTAATGAAATTGTTGTCCGAATTGCCGGACGGTGCGTTGGACGAACAACCGTTAGATAAATTGTTACGGACACATCTTCCGTATGTTGAACTCGATCAAACAGACGATTTTGAACGTATCATTGATGGAGTGCTTGCAGGTCCGACAGCCTTGTTTGTTGATGGCATGGCAAAAGCGATTTTAATTGATGCACGTACATATCCCGTGCGCGGGCCTCAAGAACCAGATATGGAACGCGTCGTTCGAGGTGCACGTGATGGGTATGTGGAAACGATAGTCTTTAACACAGCATTAACAAGACGCCGCGTGCGTGACCGTTCGTTACGTATGGAATATATGCAAATTGGTCGTCGTTCAAAAACGGATGTATGTGTTTGTTATATTGAGGATATTGCCAATAAACAGATTGTCGAAGAAGTGAAACAATCTTTGGCGAAAATCGATACTGATGGTTTACCAATGGGAGAAAAAACGGTGGAGGAATTTATTTCTGGCAGACACTTTAATCCGTATCCTGTCGTTCGATATACAGAAAGACCAGATACGGCAGCTGCTCATTTATATGAAGGACACGTTCTTATTTTTGTCGACGGGTCTCCAAGCGTGTTAATTACACCAGCAACATTTTGGCATCATTTACAACACGCAGAAGAATATCGAAATAAGCCAATTGTTGGTGCATATTTACGCTTCGTTCGCTTTCTTGCTGTATGGCTGTCCATTTTTTTATTGCCGCTTTGGTATATGTGGATGAAAACACCAGAGCTTGTTCCACGTTCGTTATCGTTTGTTGCAAAATCAAGTGCAGGGAACATTCCGTTGTTTGGTCAAATATTACTTATTGAATTTGGATTAGATATGTTGCGAATGGCAGCCATTCACACCCCATCAGCTTTAGCCACAGCTCTTGGACTCGTTGCTGCACTAATGATCGGTGGGATTGCCGTTGAAGTTGGATTATTTTCGAACGAAGTCATTTTATATTTTGCCATGGCGACCATCGGGACGTTCGCGACACCAAGTTATGAGCTTGGATTAGCCAATCGGCTCGTTCGCCTTGCTTTGTTGATTGTCACAGCATTATTTGGTGTTATCGGCTATGTTGTAGGCATTACTGCATGGTTAGTCATGCTTGCACGCATGCAATCGTTTGGCGTTCCGTATTTATGGCCGTTTATTCCATTTTCATATCGTGGGATGCGCGATGTGCTTATTCGTTCCCCAATTCCATTGAAAAATCGTCGTCCGACCGTATTACATCCAAAAGATCCAGATCGGTAAAAATGTGAAAAATATCGCAAAGACATTGTTCAGTTCTTGACGACCTTTTGTTTTCCTTATACATTTAAAATATGTAAATTGAAAACGCTTATACACGACAGGTGAAGAAAATGAAATCTGTATACGATGTACAACAATTATTAAAAAAATATGGAACGATCATTTACGTCGGTGATCGTCTCGCAGATTTAGAATTAATGGAAGACGAACTGAAAGAACTATTTCAAGCGCAGCTTGTCGATGTAAAAGATTATCAAATGGCGCTTCTCATTTTGCGCCATGAAGCACAAATCGAACGAGAAAAAAGAGAAAAGGGATGAAGGAACAATGGAACAATGGTTAGTTGGTGTAGATTTAGGTGGAACGACAGTCAAATTAGCGTTTGTAAATATGTATGGGGAAATCATTTGTAAATGGGAAATTCCAACAGACAAATCGGAACAAGGGAAACATATTACAACACATATTGCCAAAGCGATTGATGAGAAGTTGCGTGAATTAGATGAATCAAAAGAACGGCTTGTCGGTATTGGAATTGGTGCCCCAGGACCTGTTAATATGGCGACTGGGGACATTTATGAAGCGGTAAATTTAGGGTGGAAAAACTACCCTTTAAAAGATCGATTAGAAATGGAAACAGGGCTTCCTGTTGTTGTCGATAACGATGCGAACATTGCAGCAATCGGAGAAATGTGGAAGGGAGCAGGGGATGGTGCGAAAAATTTAATTCTCGTTACGCTTGGCACAGGTGTTGGTGGCGGTGTGATCGTAAACGGTCAAATCGTTCATGGAACAAACGGTGCCGGCGGCGAAATTGGTCATATCACGTCCATTCCAGAAGGAGGGGCATCTTGTAATTGCGGTAAAACGGGATGTTTAGAGACGATTGCTTCAGCGACAGGTATTGCACGTATCGCGAAGGAGCGCTTGCAACAAACCGATGAACCAAGCATGTTGCGTGACGTATGGAAACAAGCAGGGGTCATTACTGCGAAAGATGTGTTTGATGCCGCGAAAGAAAACGATGTATTAGCGCTACAAATTGTTGATGAAGTGACCTTTCATCTCGGTTTAGCGCTCGCTAATTTAGCAAACGGTTTAAATCCAGAGAAAATCGTCATCGGTGGTGGTGTATCAAAAGCAGGGGACATGTTAGCGCAAGCGGTTGCTCGTCATTTTAAACGTTTTGCGTTTCCGCGCGTCGCTGAGGCTGCTGACATTGTCATCGCTACCCTTGGAAATGACGCCGGTGTCATCGGTGGGGCATGGTTAGTGAAAGAAAATATCGTATAAAGACAGACGAGGATATCGTCTGTTTTTTTGTCGAAAATTTGTCGGTGAGAAACGTCTTGTATTTTCATCAGAAAAGGTGTAAAACAGTCATATGCGGATGCGCGACTTGTCTATTATATCGTCTATAGTTTAAGATAACAGTTGCTTTTTTGTTAAGAAAGTATTAATATTGTTTTTGGTTAAGGGTGAAAAAATGTAAAAAAACGGATATACCTCATACAGCATAGAATAAGCATCAGATGTCGATTTACTAAAGGAGGGAGAGTATATGAAAAACTACCGTTTCGTTCTTTTGGCGGTATTACTTTTATGGTTGAAAACGTATTTAGTCTATAAAAATAGTTTCGATATAAAAATCGAGTCATGGAAGCAAGAGTTTATTTTATTTATTAGTCCATTAAGCTTCCTGTTATTTATTTTTGGGCTTGCTTTGTTTATGAGCGAAAAACGACAAAATCGCTATATTGTGATTACAAGCTTTATCATTTCATTTGTTTTGTATGCGAACGTGATGTTTTATCGGTTTTTTAGCGACTTCATTACGCTTCCTGTGCTGTTCCAAACGAACAACATGGGTGACTTAGGAAATAGCGTATTTGAGTTAATGAATGTTTCTGACATTTTCTTTTTCCTGGATGTCGCTTTGCTTGCTTGGATGGCATATAAAAAAGTATCTATTACGCGATATGTGCCGGCGACAAAACGTTTTCGTCGCATATATTTTCTCGCGGCATCAGCCCTTGCTTTATTAAACTTAGGATTAGCGGAAACAGAACGCCCACAGCTATTAACGCGCACGTTTGATCGTGAAATGTTGATTAAAAACTTAGGAATATACAACTATCATGTATATGACATTATTTTGCAGTCGCGTTCCAAAGCGCAACGCGCATTAGCGGATAGTAGTGAATTAGCAGATATTCAAAACTACATTAATGCGAACGAAAAGGCACCGAATAAACAATTGTTTGGCATTGCAAAAGGACGCAATGTTATTATAGTTTCGATGGAGTCTTTACAAAGCTTCGTTATCAACAATACAGTAAATGGGCAAGAAATTACGCCGTTTTTAAATGACTTTATTAAACAAAGTTATTACTTTGATAACTTTTACCATCAAACAGGACAAGGAAAAACATCTGATGCGGAGTTTTTAGTTGAAAACTCGTTATATCCACTTGGTCGCGGTGCAGTCTTTTTCACGCATGCGACAAATGAATATAACGCCACGCCAGAAATATTGAAAAACTATGGATACTATTCCGCCGTATTTCATGCAAATAATAAAAGTTTCTGGAACCGTGATGTAATGTATCAATCAATGAAGTATGATCGTTTCTTCTCGATGACGGACTATATCATTACGGAGGAAAATTCAGTTGGTTGGGGTCTAAAAGACATCCCGTTTTTTGAGCAATCTGTGCAGCATTTAAAAACGTTGCCGCAACCATTTTATACGAAGTTTATTACATTGACGAACCACTTCCCATTTGAATTAGGGGAAGAGGATAAAATGGTTTCGGAGTACACATCGAATAGCCGAACGTTAAACCGTTATTTCCCGACGGTTCGATATATGGATGAGGCGTTAAAAGTATTTATTGAGCAGTTGAAAGAAGAAGGATTGTATGAAAACTCTATCATCATTATGTATGGAGACCATTACGGTATTTCTGAAAATCATAATAAAGCGATGGCTCAATATTTAGGTAGGGATGAAATTACGCCATTTGATCACGTTCAATTACAACGTGTTCCGTTGATCATCCATATTCCAGGTGTGACAGATAAAAAGCCAAAAGTGATTTCAAAAGTGTCCGGTCAAATTGATGTGAAACCGACATTACTTCATTTGTTAGGCATTGATACGCGCGATCAAATTCATTTTGGTGAAGACTTATTTTCAAAAGATAAACTCGATTTTGTCGTTCTTCGTGACGGTAGCTTTGTGACGAAAGATTACGTATATACGAAAAACGCATGTTACGATAAGAAAACAGGAACAGAAGTCGATATATCTCATTGCGAGCCATATATGGAAAAAGCGCGTCAAGAACTTGATTACTCTGACAAAATTGTATATGGGGACTTGTTGCGCTTCTACAATAAACAACAAGAAAATAAACAATAAGCTAGCTCTGAAGACAGGGCTAGCTTTTCTTATGGGATGGTGAAGAATAAGTGGTATACATACGGACAAGTTCATCATTCATACAATGAAGTAAGGGGGAGAGAGAGATGTACGATTTTTCAACATTGATGCATGATATTGATCAATTGCAACATCATTCGCTTGTTCGTATACATGAAATCGGAAAAAGTGTGTTAAACAAACCGCTTGTGGAACTACAAATTGGTGAAGGTGAAACATATGTTCATATGAATGCATCTTTCCACGCGAACGAATGGATTACTTCAGCAGTTGTGATGGCATTTGTTCGTGACTATGTGCAAGCGTTACAAAACAAACAGCATCTTTGTGGCTATGATGTACAACAATTATATAAAAAAACAACGTTATCCGTTGTTCCGATGGTAAATCCAGATGGAGTGGACCTTGTATTACATGGAAAAAAAGCGGCACAACGTTATGAAGATGAAGTGGTGCGCATAAATGGGGGAAGTGAAGATTTTTCACAATGGAAAGCAAATATTCGAGGGGTTGATTTAAACAATCAATTTCCTGTGAAATGGGAGGTGGAAAAGGAAAGGAAAATCCCTAAAAAACCAGCCCCACGCGATTTCCCGGGATTTTCCCCATTAACAGAACCAGAAGTACAAGCGGTGGCAAAGTTGACAACAGAACGAAATTTTTTTAAAGTGCTCGCATTTCATACACAAGGAAAAGAAATGTATTGGGGATATGAACAATGTGAACCACCCGAAGCGGAGGAAGAAGTAAATGAATTTGCGAAATGGAGTGGTTATGTACCTGTTAGGTATATTGACAGTCATGCTGGATATCGTGATTGGTTTATTTTCAATTGGAAGCGATGCGGGTATACGATTGAACTTGGTGAAGGGGTAAATCCGCTCCCTTTTTCGCAATTTCCTTCTATTTATAACGAAAGTATCGGCATTTTTGTTACTGCCCTTGCCCGTACGTAAAAAGACGCCAATGCGTTGGCGTCTTTTTAATGGGCAACTGGATATCCGTGATGAATAACAGTCATAATTGTAAACCAACCAAATACAGCAATTGTTCCTATGCCGAACAATACGCCGAGGAAATTTTTCTCGCGCAACGAACGGACTACGCCGTAAGCTGCAAGCAACGTGACTAACGTAAAGATCACGACCAAAATGATTCCCGTTGGCATAACTTCCCCTCCTTACGTATACCGATTATTCCTTTTCCATTGTAATCGTTTTTGTTACGTTTGTCGAGGTGCAAAACGTATGTTGTTCGTGTACAATAAAGGTAGAAGATATGTGGAAAGTGAGGAAATGTGATGAAGTGGGAACGAATTCCTTTAGGACCGTTGCAAACAAACGCGTATGTGCTTGTTCATGAAAATGGGACGTGTTTAATTTTTGATCCAGGTAGCGAAGGAGAAAAATTAATTCAACATATTTTGGAAAACCGTTGGACACCGTTAGCTGTTTTGCTTACACATGCTCATTTTGATCATATTGGGGCAGTTGATGACGTAAGAAATCATTGGTCTATTCCTGTGTATGTACATAAAAAAGAACAACATTGGCTAACCGATCCAATGAAAAACGGGTCTTTATTATTTATGGGGGAAGCGATTACTACAAACGATGCTGACGTGTTGTTTGAAGGAGAGAGCATGTTGACGATTGGTGATTTCTCGCTTCAAGTGCTTGAAACACCAGGGCATTCGCCGGGAAGTGTGTCATACTATATCGAAGACGTCCAAGTGATCGTATCAGGGGATGTGCTATTTTCGGGAAGTATAGGTCGTACCGATTTACCTGGAGGAAGTTACGAGCAATTGCTACAAAGTATACATCAAAAGCTTCTCGTTCTTCCTGAAGAAACGATTGTGTTATGTGGGCATGGTTTTGAAACAACGATAGGAGCAGAGATGGACACGAATCCATTTTTAAACGGGTTTTAAGCAAAAAAATTCCCTTCTCCATACAGAGAAGGGGGTTTGGGGGATGTTTTATTTCCTATAATGGGAGGGGATATAGTTAAGCTACTAACTTAACAATATAACAAATTAAACACTATGTCAATAGTGAAAAAAGGGTGCGAATAAAAAAATGTTAGAAAAAATGAGAAATAAACGTTTATCGTATGCACAATATATGGAATTGGCATTGTATGATGAACAGTATGGATATTATATGAAACGAAAAGAAAAAATTGGACGCGAAGGAGATTTTATTACAACGAGCAACGTAGGACATATTATTGGGCATGTATTCGCGAGCGTGTTTATTCGTTTCATAGAAACATATGATGTTCCGCCATTTATATGTGAAATCGGCGGAGGGACAGGTCGATTTGCTTATGCCGTTTTAGAACAGTGGAAGCGCCAATCGCCAGACACGTTTGAAAAAGGCAAATATACGATCGTTGAAACAAGTCCATATCATCGAGAAAAACAAGCG
Organism: Anoxybacillus sp. TBDG-1; assembly: GCF_054815885.1. Lineage (NCBI taxonomy): Bacteria > Bacillati > Bacillota > Bacilli > Caryophanales > Anoxybacillaceae > Anoxybacillus > Anoxybacillus sp. TBDG-1. The sequence continues at coordinate 74,415 of NZ_JBTZSY010000004.1, read as the reverse complement.
GAAATACTCGCTCCGTTTATGGATCATGTACGTATCCTCTCTAGTTTTACTGAACTTGTTTCTCCTTTTTCTGGTATTGTATGTAGCAACGAATTGTTTGATGCGTTTCCTGTTCATGTCATTGAGAAAAGAAACGGTCAAATATATGAATGTTTTGTTGTAGTAGAAGACGATCAGCTTGTGGAACAACGTCATGTACTTGAAAACGAGGAGATCGTTCAATATTTAGCAGAGCGAAACATTCAGCTCGTTGATGGCCAACGATTTGAAATTCCGTTAGCGATGAAAAAATTTATCTTTCAGCTTGACCAAGCGCTTGAACAGGCAATTATTTTTACGGTCGATTATGGATATACAGATGAAGAATGGAAACATCCGAAACGAAAACAAGGCAGCTTGCGTGGTTATTATCGTCATCAGCTTATTGATAATCCGCTTCGTTATCCAGGGGAGATGGATATTACCACGCATATTCAATGGGATGCGTTACGGTTTTACGGAGAACAAGCAGGGTGGACATTTACTCATTTATGGCGCCAAGATGAATTTTTATTGCGGGCGGGCATCTTGAATCATTTGATCGCTCATCATGATCCGAATCCGTTTTCCGAACAACATCGACACAATCGTGCCATTCGCTCGCTAGTGATGAGTGATATCGGCAGAGCGTTTCAAGTAATGGTGCAACAAAAGAATATAAATATTCCTATTTTTACATAAAAAAGCGATGAGTGCATCTCATCGCTTTTATTCGCCTATGCCAGGAACCATCATAAATGTTGTCCAGTACGTAAATCCGGCAAAAAAGACCGTTAAGTACGCACCGAAAATGTAAATGTACATTCTTTCCGTTAATTTTAAGTAGCTTAACAAAAGAAAGAATCCTGTTTGGCCGAGGAACAATAATGACGTTGTATGCATATGGCCAAGATAGAACATGACAGCGAAAATCCCTGTCCAAAATGACAAGACGCGGAACATACGATCCATATGTATCCCTCCTTTTCTGACCGTTTCCCTTACTTATTATAATGTAATTGAAATGGTTGTGTAAACGTCCTATTTTTTAAGAATGGCTTGATATGTGCACGAATTACAACCTGACGGCATAATTTCTTCTGTCACAAGTTCAGCGTTTGTAAATAATACTTCTAGCATTCCTTTTAAAAAGGCGTTATGCATATAGCAAACCGAGTCTGGATGCGTAAAAGCAAGTTCTTTAAACGGGCAGTTGAAAATTTCAAAATAAATTTTCCCTTGATTTTCACTGTAATGGAATGTCGGATAAAATCCAGCGGCTTCGGCTGCTTTTTGTAAAATATTCATTTTTTCTTCGATGCTTAACTGCTCAAGTGCTTGCATCGATTGAACGTGTTGTTGTACAAGCTCTTGTCCGAATAACTTTCCTGTTTCATACAACGCCTGTTTCCCTGCGTCTCCAAGTTTCATCATCGCTTGGATAGCGATTTTTGATAACAACTGGTAATCGCGAAACGGAAAATGAAGTTGAATAACATCGTCGGATAGGCGGTATAGTCGGCTCGGTCTTCCACCTTTTCCTGTTTTTTTTGTTTCGGATACAAGCATATTTACATCTTCTAGCTTCGTTAAATGAAGACGAGCAACGTTCGGATGAATATGAAAAGCATCAGCGATTTCTTGAACGGTTACTTCTTGATGTTTTCGGGCGATATACTGATAAATGTCGTAACGAGTCGGATCGGCAAGGACGCTTGTAATTTTTAATACTTGATCCATTATGTCTCACTCCTATAGATTCATTCATTTACATTATAATACATGTATTTTCACAATGGAAATGCATATATACAACTTTATTCCTATCTTTTTGCAACGTTCACAAAGTTTTAAAACAAATTACTGTACAAATATTAAACAAAAGTTATACAATATGTGTAACAGGGGTGAAGAAAGGAGTGTGTTGTTATGCTTACCGTATATATGTATCCGAGTTGCACATCGTGTCGAAAAACAAAAAAGTGGTTATGTACAAACAATATTGAATTTCATGAGCGTCATTTATTTCGTGAAACACCGACACGTGAAGAACTATTGCATTTGTTATCGTTAACAACGGAAGGGATCGACGAAATTTTAGCGACACGCAGTCAGTCATTTAAGCAACTTGGCGAAAATGTTGAGGAGTGGCCTTTATCAAAAGTTGTTGAGCTACTTGTGAAAGAACCACGTCTCCTTCGCCGTCCAATCGTCACCGACGGCAAACGGCTCGTTGTCGGCTATAATCCGTCAGCGTTAAAAAACATTGCAAAAAAATATCGGCGTGTTTTTGTCTCGTAACGTTCACCCTATGGGTGAATATTTTTTTTGAATTTTTTTATGAAAGAAGAAGGAATTTGACGAAAAATGTTGAATAATGAAGGCGAAAAATAAAGAAAGGGGGATAGTGTTGCAAACAATCGAGCAGTTAGCTGATCGCTTAATTGAAGATGCTTACATTCTTCAAGCTTCTGACATTCATATCGTTCCGCGCAAACAAGATGCGCTCGTCCAATTTCGTTTAGGGGGGATGCTCGTTACAAAAAATGTGTTATCAAAACAGACGTGTGAACGTCTGCTTGCACACTTTAAGTTTCTTGCTGATATGGATATTGGTGAGCGCCGCCGTCCACAGAGCGGAGCGATGGAAATGAACGTTGCCCACACAACTGTACATCTTCGTTTGTCGACATTGCCTACCATTTATGACGAAAGTTTAGTCATTCGCTTGCTTCCGTTACACTCATTTCTTCCGCTCAAACAACTCGCGCTATTTCCTTCAACAGTAAAAAAGTTGCTCGCGCTATTAAATTATTCCCATGGGCTTATTATTTTCACAGGACCAACAGGATCTGGAAAAACGACGACGCTATACAGTTTGTTAAACGTATGTCGCCATCATTTTCAACGAAATGTCATTACATTAGAAGATCCGGTTGAAAAGCGAGCGGAAGATGTGTTGCAAGTACAAGTTAATGAAAAAGCTGGAATTACGTATGCTGTAGGGTTAAAAGCAATTTTGCGCCACGATCCAGATGTGATTATGGTAGGAGAAATTCGTGATGCCGAAACTGCACGAATAGCTGTACGTGCAGCGCTTACGGGACATCTTGTGCTGACAACGATGCATACGAAAGATGCTGTTGGAGCCATTTATCGCCTTCTTGAGTTTGGTGTACCATTTCAAGAGATGGCGCAAACGTTAGTCGCTGTGACCGCCCAACGTCTTGTGCAACTGAAATGTCCGTTCTGTGCAGGAGAATGCTCATCTTTTTGCAGACAGTACCGATCTGTTCGCCGAGCTGGTGTTTATGAATTACTATACGGAAGTGAACTAGCGCAAGCAATGCGAGCAGCAAAAGGAGAGCAAGCGACATACGTGTACACTCGGCTAAAAGATGTTATTAAAAAAGGTATCGCGCTCGGTTTTTTACATGAGAGTGCCATCGAAAGTTGGTTGTTAGATGAAGCGACGTTGTAATTGGTCGTTACAAGAGCAAAGCTCGTTTTTCACTCAATTAGGGAAATTGCTTAGTAAAGGGTATTCGCTTGCCCAAGCCATTGAGTTTTTACAAATTCAACAACCTGCATCCAAACAAAAAGATTTAGATGATTGCGTGCATGCATTGCGAGCTGGTGTGCCCATTCATGAAGCTTTTTCACGCATGCGATTTCATTCTCATCTTTTAGGATATGTGTTTTTTGCTGAACAACACGGTCAACTTGCCCACGGATTTATTGAGGCCGGGGAAATCGGACAAATGAGAGCACGTTACATCGAGCAGATGAAGCGTATGTTACGCTACCCGTTGTTTCTTTTTAGTTTTTGTATAGCAATGTTTTTCATATTTCAGCAAGTGTTAGCTCCGCAGTTTTCTCATCTTCTTTCTTCGTTTCACGCTCGCTCTGCTTTTTCTACCTTCATTTTTTCTGTTGCTGTATGGCTTCCTCGTATATTTTCTATTGCGCTCATGATGTTTATTTTGTTCGGATTGTTTTACTTTTTCTTCATTCGTTCATGGCCTATTTATAAAAAAATGAATATACTTATGAAAATTCCACTCGTGCGCTCATGGATCGTTTCCTTCCATACACAAGTATTTTCGTTACAATTAAGTCATTTGTTAAAAGGTGGGTTATCTATTTATGAGGCGATGCAAATTTTTGAACATCAATCCCACCTTCCGTTACTGAAAGAGGAAGCGAAAATCATGAAACAGCAGTTATGTGCAGGCGAAAAGTTAGATGAAATTGTTCAGCAACGGAAGTATTACGAACAAGAACTATCTTTCGTCATTCGTCACGGTCAGTCAAATGGAGAATTAGTTCAAGAATTATTTCATTACAGCCAGTTTTCATTACAAAAACTTGAAAACCGTCTGAAAAAAATTGTATATATCATTCAACCAATGTTGCTTAGTTTTATCGGTATTTTCGTTGTTCTTATGTATATGGCTATGCTGTGGCCTATTTTTCAATTGTTAAATCACATATGATGGGGGGATGTATATGCGAAATGAGGAAGGATTTACATTAATTGAAATGTTAATTGTGTTAATGGTTATCACGATTTTAATTTTAATTACAATCCCAAATGTGACAAAACATAATAGCATGATTAACAATAAAGGATGTTCAGCGTTTATCAAAATGGTTCAGTCTCAAGTGAAAGCATATGAAATGGAGCATGGAACGATCCCGAGCGTACAACAGTTAGTAGATGGAAAATATATTGAAAGCAACCGTTGTCCGAACGGAAAAATGATCGTCGTTACGAATGAAGGGAACGTTTTAGAGAGTGAATGAACGAGGATTTACGCTTGTAGAAATGTTAATCGTTCTTTTTATTGTGACAACCATCACGATTTTTACCGTTCCACCACTTCAACAAGTGCTAGCTGAACGACAACTACAATATTTTTTAGAACAGTTTAGTAACGATATGTTATATGCGCAACAATACGCCATCAGTCGGAAAAAAACGGTAGCTATTATGTTTTATTTTGATACGTGTCGCTATCAAGTAAAAGAAGGAGGAACGTTTGGAAAGGAACTGATCGCTCGTTCCTTTCCATCTCCTTTCCAGTTTCAAATGGCTACACTATCTCCGCCGTTGTTTTATTATCCAAATGGTAATATCAACAAGGCTGGAACGTTGCTTATCGCATACGATGGGAAAAAATATAAAATAGTTTTTCAATTAGGGAAAGGGCGATTATATGTCCAAAAGTTGTAACGGCTTTACATTTTTTGAACTGCTCGTTTCACTTAGTTTATGGAGTGGTTTAATCGCCATCATCGTCGCTCATTGGACGGTGATTTTAATAGAAAGAGAAAACAAAAAAGTAGAAACGATCGCCAATCAAATTTTATATGAGGCAATAATGAACGATCGTGTTGAAAACGAAACGGTCGTTGTACGAGGTGCACATACATTTTCATTGTTTATACGTTCAAATAAGCGATGTGTTCGCTGGGAAGATAGGTTGAAACGAACAAAAGAAAGATGTGAGACATTGTTGCAATGATGCAAAAAGAAAAAGGCTTTACGTTAGTTGAAGTACTCATGTCGCTTACCGTTTTCTTTATCATTTTATTTTTATTGACAACATCTTTCCATTTAGCTTCGAATTATACTGTAAAGCATGGAAACTTTCACTATTTTGAATGGCTTGTTTTTATTCAACAAGCAAAAATTGAGCTAAGGGAATCGAAGGACGTTCGTATATACGGAACGACGATTCAATTCGATAAATGGACAGGTGAGCGTGTGACGTACGAAAAATATGGAACGATCATTCGGCGGCGTGTGAATGCTACCGGTCATGAAATCATGCTTCAATCTATTCAACAAGTATCTCATGAACAAGAACAAACGGGCATTCGTATTCGTGTATTAACGGATAAAGGAGAATTATATGAAGCGTTTATCCCATTTTTTCGTTAACATAAAAAATGAACGAGGCGTTGTTTTTCCGTTTACCATTATGTGTGCATTGTTGATTAGTGCTCTTTTTCTTCATTCTGTCACATTGTACGATGCAGAAATACAGTTTTTTGAAGAAGAAAAGAAATGGTATGAAGCGGATTATTTAATGAAACAAGCGCTCATTTATGTGAAACAAGCGCTTGTCAACGCACCAGAAAACGTGTCATCATTAAGCCAAACAATTTTATTTGTTCATGGACAAGCAGCGTATCACGCAACACGAATCGGGTCTACGATGTGGTCTGTAACCGTATCATGCGTAACGAGTAGGCAATTTCGTTATGACGTTCAATTTCAGTTCCATTCCTTAACGAACAGCATATCGGCATGGAAAGAACTGTACTAGAGAGGAGAGAGAACATGAAAGCGATTTACTTAACAGGATTTATGGGAGCAGGAAAGACGACAGTTGGAAAACGATTAGGAGACGTATTGCAGCTACCTGTGATCGATACGGATGCATATATTGAACAACAAGTTGGAAAAACGATTGCGGACATTTTTGCGGAAGAAGGAGAGGGGGTGTTTCGTGCGTATGAACGGGAAGCATTAAAGAAGCTCCCAACGGAACATATCGTCATCACAACAGGTGGCGGAATTGTTATTCAAGAAGAAAATCGCCGATTTATGAGCAATCATGGAATCGTCATTTACTTGCATTGTGAGCTCCATGAATTGTTTCGTCGTTTAGCTGATGATGGGACGAGACCGCTACTGATGGAAAATAAACAAAGTAAGATGAAACAGCTATTTGAACAAAGGCTTCCGTGGTACCGACAAGCCCATATAACAATTGATACAACAAATCGTACGGTCGATGACATTGTAAAAACCATCGTGTCATTGCTTAAATCGTCTCATTTTTGACGATACTAGTATCGAGGTGATGAACGATGGCAGGGAACGACTATGTGAAATTTATGACCGAACAAGTCGTAAAATATTTAGACCAACCGAAAGACGAACGGAAAAAACAAAGGCAACAAAAGAGGGAGTTTAAAAAACAACAAAAGCAGCCGTTTTTATATCGTTGGTTCGGTGTCATTCCGTATGCTATTATCCTTTTATTTAAGCGAAAATAAGGCTTGTGTTAGCCTTATTTCGCTTGCAAATAAAATAATCCACCATTGATGACTGACATATGAATTCTTGGCTCATATCTTTGGCGCAATGCTTCTTTTTCTTTTTCATACTCTTCTTGTTTTTCTTCGATGCCCTCGTAAAAATGTTTCAGTAGTGCTAATTCTTCTTTCCAACGCGTTCGTGCTTCATCCGCCCAATGATGCGTTTCAGATGCGATCAGACGTTCAACAAAGGCTTCGAGCCGTGCCAGTCCACTGAGCGGTTTAATGAGTGGAGAAATGGTAAAGCAATAATCTGGCACAGTGACGCCCCATTGTTTTTCTTTTAACATGTTGTAAAATGATTCAACAATCGTTCCACTAATGAGATGAATGCCTAATGATAATAGGCGATCTTGTTTCCGATCGCACTCATATGAAAGCAATATGTTCGTATGAAGCCATGGATGAAGAGCGGCGGATCGTTCGGATACTTGTTCATACAGGCGAATGAATCGCCCATTCATTTTAGCAATCGAAAAAATTTGGTGAAGACGTGGTGAACCGAAATGAATATATTCCCCTTCTTTCGTAGCTGATGGTTTCGTAATAAGCGACAATTGTAATGGTTCACCTATAGCGCCGATGCGTTCCATGTAATGCCAATAAAATGGACGATTCATTAATTGCTTATCCATTTCGGCGGTGAGTTGAACGCGTATATGTCCATCGCTACGTTCTAAAATATGGCAATGGGTAGCTGTAAAAAAGCGTTCGAGAAAAGATTGAATATCATGTTGCTGCATGTGTGCGATCCTCCGTATTTGCTAAAATTTCTACAAAATTTTGCATTTTAATTTTCAGTTCCCCTTCGCTTTTTGACTGAGCAATCATGCGTTCTAAATGGCTTGAAAATGCAGGAGATTGTAGCTTCATTAAAATATCATCCAGTTCACCAACAACTCGTTCAAATAGACGAATTTTTTCGTACAGTAACGTAAATATATGTTCTTCGACCGTGTTGCGCACGACAAAATTATAAATGTGGACATCTTTCGTTTGTCCGAGACGATGAACGCGTCCGATTCGCTGTTCTAGACGCATAGGGTTCCAAGGCAAATCATAGTTGATGACATGATTGCAAAATTGCAAGTTAATTCCTTCCCCCCCTGCTTCTGTGGCGATCAACACTTGAGCACGATGTTGAAATAGGTCTTTCATCCAATCTTTTTTACTTCGTTTAAATCCGCCGCGAAACGGTACGGAAGAGATGCCATGCTGTTTAAAAAACCATTGCAAATACAACTGTGTGGCGCGATATTCTGTGAATACAATGACTTTATCGTTTATTGTTTGAATGAGCTCTAACGCTTTTTTCGCTTTTGTATGTTCGTTGATGTCATTCATTGTTTGTAACAATGCACCAATCGTTGCTTCAATATGAGGTTGACGTTCAAGCATATTTTTTAGCGTGCAAAAAAGCGCTTCTTTACTGCTACATATTTCACGCAATAACGTCATATGTGACAGCGATGTATCTAACAAAGGGAACTTGAGCTGTCGAATTTTTTCATATACATTTTGCTCAACTTCAGAAAAATCAATGAAAATCGTTTCAACGTGTCGCTTTGTCCATTCAATTCCTGTATCGTGGCGACGATGACGAATCATCACTTTGCGAATCAGCTCTTTTAAATGGACATCATCATGTAATGTACGCAATTTCCCGTATCTTTTTTGAAATTGTTCGGCATTTCCTAAATGTCCCGGTTTCAGTAGGGAAACGAGATGAAAAATTTCCTCGACGCGATTTTGAATGGGCGTTGCTGTTAATAGTAAACAAAACTTCTTTTTCAGCCCTTGAACAAACTCATAATTTTTCGTTTTATTGTTTTTTAACTTGTGTGCTTCATCAATAATAACGATATCGTATGATTGGCTATAAATGATGTCCCGATGTGGTTGTTTTTTCGCTGTATCTATCGATGAAACGACCACATCGCATTGTTCCCATACGTAACTTTTCTTTTGGGCAACGGCAGGAATAAAAAATTTTTCATTTAATTCTTGTACCCATTGTGAAACGAGAGAAGCTGGAACGAGAATAAGCGCCTTTTTCACAAGTCCACGAATCATATATTCTTTTAAAATTAATCCTGCTTCAATCGTTTTTCCTAGCCCGACTTCATCAGCTAAAATGGCCTTTCCGTTCATTTGTTCAACCACTTGACGAGCAACGTCGTATTGATGAGGTAAAATAGTAATATGCGGCAAATGTTTTGGAGCTTGTAGCCCATCAAACTGAGGGATGGTTAACGCTTTCGTTGCTTCAAGCGCTAATTCATACAACTCCCAGTTTGACCACGGACCGTCACGTTCGATACGTGTGGCAAATTCATCCTTCCAACTTCTCTCCCAATGCATTGTGACGTTCATAAAGTATCCCCCATTTTCCGAACATTTTTAGTTAAAATAAAATAAATTTACGTATTTTATTTATAAAAAGGTGTTGCGACAAACGAGAAGTTATAAGATAATAAAAAACGTAAGAAAGTTTGTAAAATTGTTTCATTACGTGCTTACATGTAGTGTGGCACAAGAACGACAATTGTATACGGGCGGATGAGAGCAAGGGGAGAGACTACGAGATGTAGCGCCGAAGGAGCAAGTGGCAACACGAATCTCTCAGGCAAAAGAACTCTTGTTTGACGCGGCTCTGGAGAGCGTTCACAGACGTGAACCACCCACGAGGACACCTATGCAATGTAGGGAAACTTTCAGGTGAAAGGACAGAGACTACCATATGACAATATGGGAGTCGTCTGTCTTTTTTTATGAACGAGGAGGGAAGCATATGTTACAAAGAACGCCGCTATTTCCTCTGTATGCAGAGTATGGCGCAAAAACGATTGATTTTGGCGGTTGGGAGTTGCCTGTGCAATTTTCCAGCATTAAAGAAGAACATGAAGCCGTACGGACGCGCGCAGGATTGTTTGATGTGTCCCATATGGGTGAGTTTGAAGTGAAAGGAAAAGATAGCCTTGCTTTTTTACAAAAAATGATGACAAACGATGTTTCCAAATTAACAGACGGTCGCGCTCAATATACGCTCATGTGTTACGAAGACGGTGGAACAGTTGATGATTTGTTAATTTATAAAAAAGCAGACGACCATTATTTACTCGTCGTAAATGCCGCAAATATTGAAAAAGATCTTGCTTGGCTATGTGAACATGTCGTTGGTGATGTCGAGCTTGTCAATATATCAAACGATATTGCACAACTGGCGTTACAAGGACCACTTGCGGAAAAAGTATTACAGCCATTAACAACGATCGATTTATCCGCAATGAAATTTTTCGCTTTTGCCGATCACATCGATGTCGCAGGCGTTCAAACGCTCGTGTCGCGGACAGGATATACAGGAGAAGACGGGTTTGAGCTATATTGCCGAGCAGAAGATGTCCAAACGCTTTGGCGCGCCATTTTAGAGGCAGGAAAAGAAGAAGGGGTACTTCCATGCGGTCTTGGTGCACGCGATACACTTCGTTTTGAAGCGTGCTTGCCGCTATATGGACAAGAATTGTCAAAAGACATTACGCCAATTGAAGCAGGGCTTGGTTTTGCGGTCAAAACGAATAAAGACGTCGATTTTTTCGGAAAAGAAGTGTTAAGGAAACAAAAAGAAGAAGGAGCGCCACGGAAACTTGTCGGAATCGAAATGATCGATAAAGGTATCCCACGTCACGGATATGCTGTATATGGAAACGATGAGCAGATTGGCGTTGTCACGACCGGGACACAATCACCGACGCTCAAAAAGAATATTGGATTGGCGCTTATTTCTCCTGCGTTTTCGGTACTTGATACAAAAGTAGAAGTAGATGTTCGTGGAAAGCGATTAAAAGCGAAAGTGGTGGCGACACCGTTTTATAAGCGCACAAAATAATGTGAGGAGAGAGAGTTATGCTTCATCGTTATTTGCCAATGACGGAAGAAGATAAGCAACAAATGTTACAAACGATCGGGGTACAATCGATTGACGAACTATTTGCTGATATTCCAGAAAGCGTTCGTTTTCAAGGTGAGTACAACATTAAGCCAGCAAAATCTGAACCGGAGTTAATGAAAGAGTTGATGGCACTAGCGGCGAAAAATGCGGATATGAAGACGTACACGTCGTTTTTAGGAGCGGGGGTGTACGACCATTACATTCCGACGATTGTTGATCACGTCATTTCACGTTCGGAGTTTTATACCGCATATACACCGTATCAGCCAGAAATTTCGCAAGGGGAACTGCAAGCGATTTTCGAATTCCAAACGATGATTTGTGAATTAACAGGCATGGATGTAGCGAACTCATCGATGTATGACGGCGGGACAGCGCTAGCAGAAGCAGCGTTATTAAGCGGGGCGCATACGAAAAAGAAAAAGGTGCTATTATCAAATGCGGTACATCCTGAATATCGGGACGTCGTGAAAACGTACGCGAAAGGTCCGGGGCTTGAAATCGTAGAAATTCCGTATAAAAACGGTGTGACGGATGTTGATGCATTGCAAAAGGAGATGGATGAAGATGTCGCATGCGTTATTGTGCAATATCCAAACTTTTTCGGACAAATCGAACCGTTAAAAGAGATGGAGCCAATTGCCCATGGGCATAAAGGAATGTTCGTTGTCGCAAGCAATCCGCTCGCGTTAGGGGTATTAACACCGCCAGGACAGTTTGGTGCAGATATCGTTGTTGGTGACGCTCAACCATTTGGTATTCCAATGCAATTTGGCGGCCCGCATTGCGGTTATTTTGCGGTGAAATCAGCACTTATGCGCAAAATTCCAGGACGTCTTGTCGGACAAACGACGGATGAAGAAGGTCGACGCGGCTTTGTTTTGACGTTGCAAGCGCGCGAACAGCACATTCGCCGCGACAAAGCAACATCGAACATTTGCTCCAACCAAGCGTTAAACGCCCTTGCTGCATCGGTCGCAATGACAGCGCTCGGAAAAAAAGGTGTGAAAGAAATGGCGACGATGAATATTCAAAAAGCGCATTATGCAAAAGAAGCGTTCGTCAATCATGGATTTGATGTCGTATTTACAGGATCGTTTTTCAACGAGTTTGTTGTTCGTCTGAACAAGCCTGTAGCGGAAGTAAATAAAAAGCTGTTGGAAAAAGGAATCATCGGCGGCTACGATCTCGGGCGCGATTATCCAGAACTGCAAAACTGTATGTTAATTGCGGTGACGGAATTACGCACGAAAGAAGAAATCGACACGCTTGTGAAGGAATTGGGGGATTGTCATGCATAAAGACCAACCGCTTATTTTTGAATTAAGCAAGCCAGGACGAATCGGATATAGCTTGCCGAAATTAGACGTGCCGGCTATCGATGTTGCACAAGTCGTTCCAACCGATTACATTCGAAAAGAAGCACCGGAGCTTCCTGAAGTGTCAGAGCTTGACATTATGCGCCATTATACAGCGCTATCAAAGCGCAACCATGGGGTTGATTCCGGCTTTTACCCACTTGGATCTTGTACAATGAAATATAATCCGAAAATAAATGAAAACGTTGCCCGCTTCGCTGGATTTGCCCACATTCACCCGCTTCAGCCAGAAGAAACGGTGCAAGGGGCACTTGAATTAATGTATGACTTACAAGAGCATTTAAAGGAAATTACCGGTATGGATGCGGTGACGTTGCAGCCAGCCGCTGGTGCGCATGGGGAATGGACAGGACTCATGATGATTCGCGCCTATCATGAAGCGAATGGCGACTACAATCGAACGAAAGTGATCGTTCCAGATACAGCGCATGGGACAAATCCTGCGTCGGCAACGGTGGCAGGTTTTGAAACGGTGACGGTGAAATCGACGGAAGAAGGGCTTGTCGATTTAGACGATTTACGTCGCGTCGTCGGACCAGATACGGCAGCGCTTATGCTTACAAACCCAAATACGCTCGGTCTTTTTGAAGAGAACATTTTAGAAATGGCAGAAATCGTACACGGTGCAGGCGGAAAGCTGTACTATGACGGCGCGAACTTAAATGCAGTGTTAAGTAAAGCACGCCCTGGCGATATGGGCTTTGACGTCGTCCATTTAAACCTTCATAAGACGTTTACCGGTCCACACGGTGGCGGTGGTCCGGGTTCGGGACCTGTTGGGGTGAAGGCGGATCTCATTCCGTATTTACCGAAACCGACGGTGGAAAAGGGAGAAAACGGATACTATTTCGACTATGACAGACCGCAAGCGATTGGGCGTGTAAAGCCGTTTTATGGCAACTTTGGCATTAACGTTCGCGCGTATACGTATATTCGCTCGATGGGTCCAGATGGCTTAAAAGCAGTCACAGAATATGCGGTACTAAATGCTAACTACATGATGCGTCGCTTAGCGGAACATTACGACTTACCATACAACCGTCATTGCAAACATGAATTTGTGTTATCAGGAAAGCGGCAAAAGAAATTAGGGGTGCGTACGCTTGATATTGCAAAGCGTTTGCTTGACTTCGGCTACCATCCGCCAACAATCTACTTTCCTTTAATCGTTGAAGAATGCATGATGATCGAGCCAACGGAAACCGAGTCAAGAGAAACGCTCGATGCGTTCATTGATGCGATGATTCAAATTGCGAAAGAAGCAGAAGAAACGCCGGAAATCGTTCAAGAAGCGCCGCATACAACGGTCGTGAGACGCTTAGATGAAACGACGGCCGCCCGCAAACCGATTTTGCGATATCAGAAATAAAACAAAAGGTGAATAAACGAGGTGCCAGGCATTTTTGCTTGGCACCTTATTTTTTCTTCACCTTTCCTGTCCACATTTTAAATCCGCCTTTTAAGTGGTAAAGGTCGCGGTATCCTTTTCGGTACAGCATTTGTGCCGCACGGCCGCTGCGAAGTCCGCTTTGGCAATATAAATAAATCGGCTGGTCTTTACGCAATTCTTTCATACGTAAACGTAGTTGTGAAAGCGGAATGTTACGTGCTCCTAAAATGTGACCGGCAGCGTATTCATCGGGTTCGCGAACGTCGATGAGTTGCGCTTTTCGATAACCTGCGCGGAACTCTTCTTCCGTAAGCGTTTTAACGACTCGCTTTTGGTAAAAGTATGTAATTGCCGCGTACACAATGATTGCTCCGAGAATAATAAGAACTGTTGTCATGCTGACCCTCCTTTTTCATCGTTGCCACGTCTATTATATAAATGTTTCGTCCAAGAAGCAAAGCATTTTCCATTGACTTATTATGTTTGCTACACTATAAAATGATAGTGGAAAGGGTGGAGTAGATGGAAAAAGAAGTGTGGCGATTTATTGACTCAGGCGATTGTTCCCCAGCGTTTAATATGGCGCTTGATGAAGCGTTGTTAGAATGGCATAGTGAAAGAAAAATTCCACCGACGATTCGTTTTTACGGTTGGAATCCAGCGACGCTTTCAATTGGCTATTTTCAAAAAGTCGAAAAAGAGATCGATATGGATGCAGTAAAAAAATACGGACTTGGTTTTGTGAGACGTCCAACAGGCGGGCGCGGTGTGCTTCATGATAAAGAATTAACGTATAGCGTTATCGTATCAGAAGCGCATCCAGCTATGCCGCAGACGGTGACGGAAGCGTATCGCGTCATTTCCCAAGGCATTTTGGAAGGATTTCGTTTCCTTGGGCTTGATGCGTATTTTGCTGTTCCAAAAACAGAAGAAGAAAAAGCGGATTTAAAAAACCCGCGCTCGGCTGTTTGTTTTGACGCACCATCTTGGTATGAGCTCGTTGTCGAAGGAAGAAAAGTGGCAGGAAGCGCCCAAACGCGACAAAAAGGGGTCATTTTACAACATGGCTCGATTTTATTAGACTTAGATGAAGAGATGCTTTTTAGCTTGTTTAAGTATCCGAACGAACGAGTAAAAGAGCGATTGCGACAAAATTTTAAAAACAAAGCGGTTGCGATCAATGAGCTAACCGATCGAAAAGTGACGATCGATGAGGCGAAAGAAGCATTTTTTAAAGGATTTGAAAAAGGTTTAAACATTCAGTTGGAACGATATGAATTAACAGACGATGAGCTTGCTTACGTTCAGCAACTTGCGAAAAACAAATACGAGACAGATGAATGGAATTTTAAACGGTAAATTTTTTTCTTGACAAGTAAAAAGTGCTTGACTTAATTATCAATATGTAGTATGTGTTTTTTGAAAAATCATACTACATATTGATTTTTTTTATTGATTATTGTTGTCGATATATGGTAGTTTAATGTAGTAAGATTATGTTGGTAGAGGAGAGGTAAACATGACGGTTGCGTTTTCTGAAAAAATGACGGTGAATGTGGACAAACTAAATGAAGACATTCACCTGTTTCCACAAGTGCACCCGATTACTTCTGAGATGCACATTACATATAAGGGTGTATCGCGTTTAGTGATGCTTGATCGCTATTCGTTTAAAGATACGGAAAAGTTGACGTTAAGCGTCGGGGATTTTGTCGTTTTAACAGTGAAGGAAGATCCGAAGTTTCCAGCGCGTGGTCTTGGATTTGTCGTTGAGCTGGACTGGGGAAATAAAAAAGCACATGTGCTTGTTGAAGAAGAATATCGTCATGTGTTGGAAGGGGAGGAAGCGAAAACAGGCATTGTTGTTCGTTCTCTTGATGTTATTGAAAAACCATTAGAAATTTATTATGAGCAAATTGCAAAGCGGAACGCAACCGGGCTAGCGGCTGTTGAGCAAACGGAAGAAAAGCGGCAAGAGTGGTTCGAAAAGTTTTATGAACAGCTCGTCAGCCTGAATTTTGTTCCAGCTGGACGCGTATTGTATGGCGCAGGTTCTGGAACAGAAGTGACGTACTTCAACTGCTACGTCATGCCATTTGTGAAAGATTCGCGTGAAGGTATTTCTGAACATCGCAAACAAGTGATGGAAATTATGAGCCGCGGTGGCGGTGTCGGAACGAACGGTTCTACCCTTCGTCCACGCAATACACTCGCGCGCGGAGTGAATGGAAAATCGTCCGGTTCGGTGTCATGGCTTGACGACATTGCAAAACTGACCCATCTTGTCGAACAAGGTGGCTCCCGTTAAAGTAGCGCCATCGGCGGGAGTAAAATCTCGTGAATTGCTGGAATCCCCTAAAGCCAACTTGACCACAACGTAGCTGGTGACGGCAAGCGTGATGGTTTAAAAACAAGTTGGATAGAAAATGGGCAACCAGCAGCCAAGCATCTCTGGAAACGGAGATGAAGGTTCAACGACTATTGAAACTTCCTACAGTTCTCCATACAATGAGTGTAATAAATAAAAATGTTTGGAGTGAGGGGAACCATGGAAGGAGTAAATCGTAACACTCGGCAACGATGTTACGAGGCGCGAGACAAAGAAGAGATGTTGAAAAAAGCAAAATATCTCCATGAAGAAGGATATAGTGAAGTCAAAAAGTATGGCAAAAAATGTTCACTCATTAACTGAAAAAGAAGGATGCTTTGATCTTTATATATCCAGTGTTAAAGATGTCAAAAAATTGTTTCATCACCTTTATCAACATGGAGATATAAAATTGAATCGAAAATATGTAACATTCTCTTCTTTGATGATATAGTCTGATCTCTGTTCGAAAGACAGAGAGCTAGGCAGAAATGACCTAGCCCGCTCAAATGAGTGAGTAACAAATTGCGCGGCGCCCAAATGATTATGTTGGCCGATTGGCACCCGGACATTATTGAATTCATTATTTCGAAAATGCAAAATCCGCGCATTTTGCGCTATTTGCTTGAAAATACAGAAGATGAAGGCATTCAAAAAGCAGCGAAAGAAAAACTAAAGTTTACACCGCTTACCGAACAAGAGCGCGCGATGTATCAAGGGATCGTCAACTACAAAAACATTCCAGGATACGGTGGCTTTTCAGAAAAAATTATTAAAGACGCAGAAGAAAAGTTGCGGACAGGCGGAACGTACAGCGTGCACAATCCGGACTTTTTAACAGGGGCGAACATTTCTGTTTGCTTAACGAAAGAGTTTATGCAGGCGGTAGAAAACGATGAAGAATACGAATTGCGCTTCCCAGATGTTGAAACGTACTCGGAAGAAGAAATGCGCATCTACAACGAAAAATGGCACGAAGTCGGCGATGTGCGTGAATGGGAGAAAATGGGCTATCGCGTTCGCGTCTATCGAAAAATTCGCGCGCGCGAGCTATGGAAGCTCATTAACATTTGCGCAACGTATTCCGCCGAACCGGGCATTTTCTTTATCGACAACGCCAACGACATGACGAATGCAAGAGCGTACGGACAAAAAGTAGTCGCAACAAATCCGTGTGGTGAACAACCACTTGCGCCTTATTCTGTGTGCAATTTAGCTGCGATTAATTTGGCGAATATGGTCGATAAAGAAAAGAAAGCCATCGATTATGACAAATTAAAGCGGACGGTTGAAGTTGGCGTCCGTATGCAAGATAACGTTATTGACGCAACCCCGTACTTCCTTGAGGAAAATAAAAAGCAAGCGCTTGGGGAGCGTCGCATCGGTCTTGGCGTCATGGGACTAGCGGATTTGCTTATTTATTGTGAAAAAGAGTACGGTTCCGAAGAAGGCAATCAGTTAGTTGACGAGCTGTTTAAAACGATCGCGACAACGGCGTATCGTGCGTCGATTGAGCTTGCGAAAGAAAAAGGAAGCTTTCCGTTTTTAGTCGGTGAAACAGAAGAAGAAACGATGAAATTGCGCGAAGCGTTTATTCACACCGGTTATATGAAAAACATGCCGGACGATATTCGCCAAGATATTTTAAAATATGGTATTCGCAACTCGCATTTATTAACGGTTGCTCCGACTGGATCCACAGGAACCATGATCGGCGTGTCCACAGGACTTGAACCATATTTTTCCTTCTCTTATTATCGAAGCGGCCGTCTAGGTAAATTTATTGAAGTAAAGGCGGATATCGTTCAAGAATATTTAGATAAACATCCAGAAGCAGATCCGAACAACTTGCCGCATTGGTTTGTAACCGCGATGGATTTATCGCCAGAAGCGCATGCGGATGTACAGTGCATTATTCAACGTTGGGTCGATTCAAGCCTCTCGAAAACGGTGAATGCACCGCGCGGCTATACGGTCGAGCAAGTGCAAAAAGTGTACGAGCGTTTATGGCGAGGCGGTGCAAAAGGTGGAACAGTATATGTCGACGGTAGCCGCGATGCGCAAGTATTAACATTAAAGGCAGAAGAACATGTGGTCGAAGAGCAGCTAGAGCTTCTGCCAGAAGAACCGAAAAAACGGGCTGTTGCGCTTGTTGAAACGATTCCAGATTTACGCGCAACGGACGTTACGATCGGTTCAGAAGTCGGCAACATTTGTCCAGTATGCCGTGAAGGAACGGTCGAAGAAATCGGTGGCTGCAATACGTGCACAAGTTGCGGTGCCCAGTTAAAATGTGGCTTATAACGTAAAAAGGAACGGGAAATCTCCGTTCCTTTTCATTATGAATGATAACAAAAATTGTATTTCATCACCCCATGACAATTAAACATACTAACATTGAGGTGATTGTATGAAGCCGTTTATTCCGCAACTTGTTTATTTTGAGCCCGAAGCGCTCCATTATCCACTTGGCAAAGAGTTGTATGAGAAATTTAAACATATGCATATCGACATTCGCGAAACGACATCCCACAACCAAGTTCGTGGCATTCCGGGAGATAACGAACTGCAACAATATCGCAATGCAAAATCAACACTTGTTGTCGGTGTTCGTCGTACATTAAAGTTTGATACGTCTAAACCGTCAGCAGAATATGCGATTCCGCTTGCGACAGGGTGCATGGGCCATTGTCATTATTGTTATTTACAAACGACGCTCGGAAGCAAACCTTACATTCGTGTGTACGTGAATCTGGATGATATTTTTGCCCAAGCGAAAAAATATATTGATGAACGCGCACCGAAAATTACGCGTTTTGAGGCCGCTTGTACGTCGGATATTGTCGGCATCGACCATTTGACGCATGCGTTAAAAAAAGCGATTGAATTTATTGGTGCAACCGAATACGGACGTCTTCGCTTTGTTACAAAGTATGAACATGTTGACCATTTGCTTGATGCGAAACATAACGGAAAAACACGTTTTCGTTTTAGCATTAATTCACGTTATGTCATTCAAAATTTTGAACCGGGGACGTCTTCGTTTGATGGACGGCTAGAGGCGGCGCGAAAAGTGGCGCGCGCTGGCTATCCGCTCGGTTTTATCGTCGCTCCGATTTACATGCATGACGGCTGGGAAGAAGGATATTTTGAACTATTTGAACGATTACATGCGAATTTACAAGATATCGACTTAACGGGTGTAACGTTTGAATTAATTCAACATCGCTTCACAAAACCAGCGAAAACAGTCATTCAAAAACGGTATCCGAAGACGAAACTAGATCTTGATGAAACAAAACGAAAATATAAATGGGGACGATACGGGATCGGAAAATATGTGTACCGAGATGAAGAAGCCAATCGGCTAAATGACACGATTCGTTCCTATATTGCACAATTTTTTCCCGAAGCGACGATTGAATATTTTACGTAAATAGTTGTCATGCTTGGTAAACATGTTATAATCATAATGATTGCGGATGTTTGTTTAGGAGGGGAACGTATGCCAACACCAAGCATGGAAGATTATATTGAGCAAATTTATATATTGATCGAAGAAAAAGGATACGCCCGCGTATCGGATATTGCTGAAGCGTTATGTGTTCATCCCTCCTCTGTGACAAAAATGGTTCAAAAGCTTGATAAAGACGAATATTTAGTATATGAAAAATACCGAGGGCTCGTACTGACTCCGAAAGGAAAAAAAATCGGCAAGCGGCTTGTGTATCGCCACGAGCTACTGGAACAATTTCTGCGTCTCATTGGCGTCGATGAAGAAAACATTTATCGCGATGTTGAGGGAATCGAACATCATTTAAGCTGGAATGCGATTGACCGCATTGGTGACTTAGTACAGTACTTTGAAGAAGATCGGTCACGTCTTGAAGCGCTTCGCAACATTCAAAGGCAAAACGAGCAAGAACAGGCATAAACGCTTGTTCTTTTTTGTTTTTTCATGCTCAATTTCTCCCGTTTTTCATACATATATGGCGAGGGAGGGAGGATCATGGAAATTGATGGTGTATTTTCCGGCGGAGGCGTTAAAGGATTTGCATTAATTGGAGCATATGAAGCGATTGAGAAAAAAGGTTTTCGTTTTAAACGGCTTGCCGGTACGAGCGCAGGGGCGCTTATTGCTTCGTTTATTGCGTCGGGATTTACAAGCAAGGAAATTATAGACATGATGGACGATATGAATTTAATGGATTTTCTCGATGAGCGACGTACGATCATTCCGTATGCGTGGTTAAAATGGCTTTTACTTTATTGGAAAATGGGGATGTATAAAGGAGAAAAGCTTGAACAATGGATAGCTGAACAGCTCAGTACAAAAGGAGTGCGTACATTTGCCGATTTGCCTCATGAACGATTGCGCGTTATTGCTTCTGACCTAACAAATGGAACGATGCTTATTTTGCCAGATGATTTACCGAAATACGGCATTGATCCTCTTCGCTTTCCGGTCGCAAAAGCGGTCCGAATGAGCGTCGGCATCCCTTATTTTTTTGAGCCTGTACGGCTAAAGACAGACGAAGGGAAGCATATCGTTGTTGATGGTGGGTTGTTAAGCAATTTTCCGATTTTCTTATTTGATGAAGAGCGAAAAAAAAGACCCGTTCTCGGCATAAAACTAAGCGCGAGGCAGGCACAAAAAGCAAAAAAGAGCATTCATAATGCAATTGACTTATATGAAGCGTTATTTCAAACGATGCGCGAGGCGCACGATGAACGATACATTTCACGCCGTCATGAGAAAAACATTATTTTTCTCCCAGTCAAACATATTGTTGCCACAGATTTTTCAATGACCGATGAAGAAAAAAAGAAGCTTATTTTGTTTGGAAAAGAACGGACAGAGCAATTTTTAAAAACATGGACGTATTAAAAGAAGAAAATCGGGTTAAAAAGAAGCCCGATTTTTTTTCTTTCCTTTTTTACCTTCAATGACTGTTAAATGAGTGGCATGTTTTTTCTTTAAAGCGGTTGGGCGCGTTTGCTTTTTCGACGTCGGCTTCGTTTTTTGGTGGTGGAGTTTTTTCGATTGTTTCACCGCTTTTTGATACGAGTGACCAAAGCGCTGCCTTTGTATCCATTTATATATACCGTAAAAGACAGCCACAATAAATATGATAAAAAATATTTGTTTCAACAACTGAATCGGATCGTTCCATAAACGATAAGAAAACCCAAAAATAGCGAATACAATAAGCAAAGTAATAAGCGGGAATGGGCGCCGACGCAATCGATCCACCTCCTTTATCATTACACCACTTCTTCTTGCTGTTTCGTCGCTTCTTCCTCTAACTCAAGCAAACGTTGAAATGATGCGATCGCTACTTCCACTTGATCATTAGTCGGTTCTTTCGTCGTTAATAGTTGTAACCATAAGCCAGGGTAGCCAAGTGAGCGCAACACAGGAACATGCCGCAACGCATTTGTGATTTGTAATACTTCAAAAGATAATCCTAATACGACGGGAATGAGCGCTAATCGGTTTAATACGCGCACCCAAAGTGGCTCAGTTGGGACGAACATGTAAACGAATACGCCAATGATGACAGTAAATAAAATGAAGCTACTGCCACAACGATAATGGAGGCGAGATTGTCGTTGTACATGTTCAACCGTCAACGGTAACCCATTTTCATAGGCATTAATTACTTTATGTTCTGCACCATGATATTGAAACAGTCGTTTGACAAGTGGTGTGAGCGAAATAAAGTAAATATACCCTAAAAGTAAAAGAAGTTTAAAAAACCCTTCAACGAGTATTTGTGCTGTGTTCGACGGGAACAGCGGTCTCGTTAATTCGGCTAAAAATACAGGAATAAGCGTAAAAACAAATTTCCCAAATAAAAACGATAATACCCCGATGAGCGCAACACCTAAAATCATCGTCCATTTGGATGGAGCTTCAGTGTCCAGCGCTTCATCTTCATCTGGATCAAGATCATATCGTTCACTTGAAAACTGCAAATGTTTCGAGCCGTTCGCGCTTGCTTGAATAATTGCAAAAATGCCGCGAAGAAAGGGAATTTTTTTGAATAAAGCGAGCGTTTTAT
Organism: Anoxybacillus sp. TBDG-1; assembly: GCF_054815885.1. Lineage (NCBI taxonomy): Bacteria > Bacillati > Bacillota > Bacilli > Caryophanales > Anoxybacillaceae > Anoxybacillus > Anoxybacillus sp. TBDG-1. The sequence goes on along the minus strand of NZ_JBTZSY010000004.1, from coordinate 52,133 downwards.
TTGCTTCGCGTGGAACGTGGAAATACTCAATCGAACCGTCTTTTCGCCGAATGGCTGTGACGGAATGATTGCGTCCAGCGAACATGACACCTTCAATGACCGCCTGCCCGCCATATACGTTTTTACTCATAAGAAGACACCAACCTATTTTCTTTTTTCTTATATTCTACAAGAAAACGATAAAAACCTCTAGGTCGATGTATCGTTTGTACTTGTATTGTTGCCAAAAATGAGAGCTCATACACATGAGATCCAACATTTTGGACAAGATAAAAACGGAGGTGATTGCTGTGCAAACAAAAGCGAAACAAGACGCACAACTTGAACAAAATAAAAGGGAAAAACCAATGCCGGTTTTAGCAAAAGTTGCATTGATTGGTTTTATTGGAGGTGTATTTTGGAGCTTCCTCGCATACTGTGCTTATTTTTTTCATTTTACAGAAGTAGCGCCAAATTTCATTTTGCAACCATGGGCGGTCGGTGATTGGAAAGACGGCGCCCTTGGTCAGACGATTGCGATTTTGTTCATTGGGCTCGCTTCAGTTATTGCTTCGTTTCTGTACTATGCTTTTTTAAAAAATCGTCAAGGCATTTGGCCAGGCGTCGCTTTCGGCATCGGGTTATGGGTGCTTGTTTTTTACGTATTAAATCCCATTTTTCCACAGTTAAAAGCCGTTTCACAACTTGAGCGAAATACGGTTGTCACGATGGTATGCTTTTACATTTTATATGGAATGTTTATCGGTTATTCCATTTCATTTGAAGTTGCAGAGATGAGGCGACAAAAACAGGTCGATGTGGTAAAATAACCATATGTATTTTCATCAGTAAAGGGGGGAGAGGGGGAATGGTTCGATTCCTCCTTTTAAACGGTCCGAACTTAAATCGTCTCGGTATGAGGGAGCCGCATATTTATGGGCATACGACAATTGCTCAATTAGAAAAACAGTTAACAGAGTTTGCCGGTGAATACGGGGCGGAGTTGACATGTTATCAAAGTAATTATGAAGGGGCGTTAATTGACCAAATTCATCGGGCGGAATCGTTGTACGATGGAATCATTTTTAATCCGGGAGCGTTTACGCATTATAGTTATGCGTTGCGTGATGCGATTGCAAGCATACAAACACCAGTTATTGAAGTACATATTTCAAATATTCACGCAAGAGAGCCGTTTCGCCATCAATCTGTTCTTGCTCCTGTGACGGCTGGACAAATTGTCGGGCTTGGTGTAAACGGATATCGATTGGCTATTTTAGCGTTGCTTGATATGGTTGAAGGGAAGGGGAAATAACATTGGATAAAGTACAAAAACTTCGTGCACAATTTGCCGAACATGGCATTGACGGATTTCTCGTTACAAACGATTATAATCGTCGCTATATGACGAATTTTACAGGAACGGCTGGCGTTGCTTTAATTAGCGAAACGGATGCCGTATTTATTACCGATTTTCGCTATGTCGAACAAGCGACAAGGCAAATTGAAGGATATGAAATTGTTCAACATACACAAACGCTCATTGAAGAAGTAGCGAAACAAGTCGAGCGATTAGGTATTAAAAAGCTTGGATTTGAGCAAGACGATCTTTCGTATGCAACGTTTTCAGCATATGAAAAAGCGATCAAAGCAACGCTTGTTCCAGTTTCGGGCGTAGTTGAAAAGTTACGCTTGATTAAGTCGGAAGCAGAGATTAAGATATTAAAGGAAGCAGCCGAGATTGCCGATGCCGCCTTTCGCTATATTCTCGATTTTATTCGCCCTGGCGTGCGTGAAATAGATGTGGCAAATGAGTTGGAATTTTTTATGCGCAAACAAGGAGCGACAAGTTCATCGTTTGATATCATCGTTGCATCTGGTGTGCGCTCAGCATTGCCTCATGGAGTGGCGACAGAGAAAGTCATTGAAAAAGGAGAGCTCGTCACGCTTGATTTTGGCGCATATTATAAAGGATATTGCTCCGATGTGACGAGAACGGTTGCAGTTGGAGAGGTAAGCGACGAATTAAAGCGCATATACGATGTTGTATTGCAAGCCCAGCTTCGCGGTGTTGAACACATTCGCCCGGGGATGACAGGACGGGAGGCAGATGCGCTCACACGCGATTACATTTCTGCTTGTGGATTTGGTGAATATTTCGGACATTCCACAGGTCATGGGCTCGGCATGGAAGTGCATGAAATGCCGGCGCTTTCGATGCGCTCGGATACAGTACTACAGCCGGGAATGGTTGTGACGGTTGAACCAGGCATTTACATAGCAGGATTAGGCGGTGTTCGCATTGAAGACGACATCGTCATGACAGAAAACGGCAATGAGCGGCTCACTCTTTCACCAAAAGATCTCATTACTTTATAGATGTAGGAGGAAATGAACATGATTTCAGTAAACGATTTTCGTACAGGCTTAACAATTGAAGTTGACGGTGATATTTGGCGCGTCATCGAATTCCAACATGTGAAACCTGGAAAAGGTGCAGCGTTCGTTCGCTCAAAACTTCGTAACTTGCGCACAGGTGCGATTCAAGAAAAAACGTTCCGCGCCGGTGAAAAAGTAAACAAAGCGCAGATTGATAATCGTAAAATGCAATATTTATATGCAAACGGCGATCAACATGTGTTCATGGATATGGAATCATATGAACAAATTGAACTGCCTGCAAGACAAATTGAACATGAATTAAAGTTTTTAAAAGAAAACATGGAAGTATTTATTATGATGTATCAAGGCGAAACGATTGGTGTCGAATTGCCAAATACAGTTGAGTTAAAAGTTGTTGAAACTGAGCCAGGCATTAAAGGCGATACGGCATCAGGTGGCTCCAAACCAGCAACGCTAGAAACAGGTCTTGTCGTCCAAGTTCCGTTCTTCGTCAACGAAGGCGATGTGTTAATTATTAACACAACAGACGGCACATACGTATCACGCGCGTAATGGAAAATTGTAAAAAGTGAGAAATTCAGCTTGTTGACAAAGTCAACAAGCTGAATTTCGTATATGGGATTTTTAAAATTTTAATACCATTCGGACCGTTTTTAACATATGACCATCAAATTCCTCATCAAACTCTTTCACAACTTCAAAACCTTTAGCTTCATAAAAGCTCTTTCCAATTTGATTATCTTTTTCAACATTTACATAAATTTTATTTGCACCGTCTATTTGTATCCCTTTTTGTAACAAGGCGGAGCCGATTCCTCTGCCTTGTTGTTCTGGATGAACGTAAATAGCCCACAATTCAACCTCTCCATCTTCCCTTATTGAAGAAAAGTTAGCAAATCCTACAATGCTGTTTTCTACTTCAGCTACAAAAAGAGTAGAGTGTTGTAATCGTTGTTTCATTCGCTCATCACTGTAAGCCGATTTTAAAAAATTCTTTTGCGCATCTGAAGGAATAATACCCTCGTAAGTAGCATTCCAAGTTATTTTCGCTATATATTGAACTTGTTTTATATCTTCTTGCTTCATTTTACGAATGAGATATACCACCTCGATCTCCCCCCATTACCATTTTAAATTATTACTTTTTATACAAACATTGTATGACTTCCCCTCTCTATCTGTAAACATCTTCTTTCTCTATGAATTTTTCCTTTCTGTACTTCTGAATTGTTCCATTTCCGCATACGTTGTACTAGCACGGTTGTACAGGGAGGATGCGATGAAAATTGATGCAACTGTTTGGACGATGGCGGGTTTACGGTTTTTATCTGCGGCGGTTGAATTAAGCGCAGCGATTGTCATGTTGTCGCTCAATGATGTAAAAAAGGCGATTGCGATCAATACATTGCTCGCTGTCGTCGGTCCGACGATTTTTTTCGTCGTTATGATGATTGGGCTTGTTGCAGTAGCTAATGAGTTATCATTGTTTAAGCTCGTATGGATCGGTGCGGGGGTTATATGTATATTGATCGGCATTTATGTTGTGAAATGAAGGAGGGAAGAAGATGCAAGCGGTGTTTGATATGTTGCCTAAAACGCTCGTGCATGCCATTCAATCGTTTCCTACTGCTTCTCATTCTACGATCGAAGAAATTCGCATTCGCATTCATCGCCCATTGGAAGTCATTGCTGGGGGGAGATCGTACATATGTCCACATGTTGTACAAATGGAAGAAGGCATCGAACTATTAAATAAACTAAGCCAATATTCCCTTTATACGATCGAAGAAGAGTTGAAAAAAGGCTACATCACGATTCAAGGTGGACATCGAGTCGGTTTAGCTGGAAAAGTCATTACAGAAGACGGAAAAGTAAAAGCGATCCGACATATTACGTCATTTAACATTCGGATGGCTCGGCAACAAATCGGCATGGCTGAGCCACTTCTTCCTTACTTATACGACGGACGATGGCTGAATACGATAGTTATTGGGGCACCTCAAACAGGAAAAACAACGCTTCTTCGCGATATTGCACGCATCGTAAGCATCGGAGTGAAAGAGAGGCATATTGCACCTCAAAAAGTAGGCATCGTCGATGAACGTTCAGAAATTGCTGGTTGTGTGAAAGGCATTCCGCAATTTACATTCGGCTATCGTGTCGATGTGCTCGATGCATGCCCGAAAGCAGAAGGAATGATGATGATGATTCGTTCGATGAGCCCAAATGTATTGATCGTTGATGAAATCGGAAGTGAGGCAGATTGCACCGCGATTTTAGAAGCGGTTCATGCGGGAGTGGGCTTATTTATGACAGCGCATGGCCACCATTTCGACGATATAATGAAGCGCCCATCGCTGCGCCCAATTATAGAACAAGCTGTATTTGAACGATTTGTTGAATTGACGAATATCGGACGTCCTGGAACAATTCAAGCCGTTCGAGATGCAAACGGTCGCGATATATATCGAAAGATGAGCGTGATGTAAATGAAATGGATCGGAGCAATATGCATTATATTGGCGACAACATGGTCAGGTTTTGAAGCGTCGCGACTTTTACGCGAGCGCACAAGACAATTGCGCCAGTTAAAAATGGCATTGCAGTCGCTTGAAGCAGAAATTATGTACGGGCATACGCCGTTAATGGACGCTGCGTTTCGATTATCTCAACAGCTATCGAAACCGTTATCATGGCTGTTTGAATCGTTTGCGCAAAAGTTGCAAAAAGGAACGATGAACGCTCGCCAAGCGTGGGAAGAAAGTTTGCATGAAGTATGGAAAATGACTGCCTTCAAAGAAGGTGAATTGGAGATTATGAAACAGTTTGGCGAGACGCTCGGACAGTACGATCATGAAATTCAACAAAATTATATTCGCTTAACAATGGTGCATTTAGAGAGAGAAGAAGGGGACGCCATCGAAAAACAACAACGTTATGAAAAAATGATGAAAAGTTTAGGTGTATTAACGGGCATTCTCATCGTGCTTTTACTCATGTAGAGGAGGACATTTCAAATGGGCGTTGACGTAGATTTAATTTTTCGTATTGCTGGTGTAGGCATTGTCGTTGCTTTTTTGCACGCTGTCTTAGAAGGAATTGGGAAGAAAGAATATGCACAATGGGTTACATTATTAGGGTTTATTTATATTTTATTTTTAGTCATTTCGATCGTTCAAGACTTATTCCAAAAAATTAAATCTGTTTTTTTGTTTCAAAGTTAGGAGGGAATACTCATTGATATTTTGCAAATTGTTGGACTCGGACTTATTGCGACGTTTTTAGTGACGATTTTAAACGAACATAAGTCGAATATTTCACTTTTGTTAACCGTTTTTGTTGGAACAGTTATTTTTTTATTTTTAATTGATCGCATTCAAGACATTTTTCGCATGGTTCAAACGCTAGCGAACGAAGCACACGTTCAAACGGTGTATGTCGAAACGATTTTAAAAATTATCGGCATTGCTTATATTGCGGAGTTTGGTGCACAAATTTCAAAAGATGCTGGCCAAGGAGCGATCGCTGGAAAAATTGAATTAGGTGGAAAAATTTTGATTTTAGCAATGGCGATTCCGATTTTAACAGCTTTAATTGAAACGATTTTAAGCTTTCTTCCGATGAAGGGGTGATGATATGAGGCGCGCTCCCATCTTATTTTTCTTTCTCCTTTTTTTCTTGCCTTCCGTTGTACAAGCTTCACCAACAACGAATGAACTAGTGAAACAACAAGCGGAACAAATTGGCGTGGAGTCCATTAAACAATATTGGGATCATATTGTTCAACAGTATGGTGGGCTATTGCCAGAAAGTCAAAAAGGTTCCTTTTGGCAGTTTATTCATGGCGAAAAAGAACTATCGCTCAGTGAATGGTTACGGGCGTTTATAAAATTTTTATTGTACGAGCTGATGGCGAATGGAAAACTGCTTGGAACACTTATTTTGTTAACGATATTTAGCTTATTTTTACAATCGTTACAAAACGCTTTTTCACACCATGCTGTCAGTAAAGTTGCACATGCAGTTGTTTATATGGTGTTAATGATTATTGCACTAAATAGTTTTCATGTTGCGGTGACGTACGCGAAAGAAGCCATTCAAACGATGACGAGTTTTATGATCGCCCTTTTACCCATTTTACTTGCGCTCATGGCGTCATCAGGTGGCGTTGTATCCGTAGCCTTTTTTCACCCAATTGTGTTGTTTTTTATGAATATAACAGGAACGATCGTTGAACATTTTTCATTACCACTTTTGTTTTTAGCGACAATTTTAAGCATCGTTAGTTTATTAAGCGAACATTATAAAGTAACCAAATTAGCAGATTTGTTGCGCAATATTAGTGTCGGTTCACTTGGTGTAATGCTGACGATCTTTTTCGGTGTATTGTCGGTCAAGGGAGCGACAACCGCAATTGCCGATGGAGTGGCGATACGAGCAGCTAAATTTGTGGCAGGAAATTTTATCCCGGTTATCGGGAGAATGTTTACGGACGCGGCAGATACCGTCGTCACCGCTTCTGTCTTATTAAAAAATACAGTCGGTTTATTTGGGGTCGCGTTATTACTTCTTATTGCAGCGTTTCCAGCGATCAAAATTTTAGTGATTGCTCTTATTTATCAAATAGCCGCTGCGATGTTACAGCCGATGGGAGGAGGCATCGTCATTTCCTGTTTAAGCATAATGAGCAAAAGTATTATGTACGTACTTGTTGCACTCATGATCGTATCGCTTATGTTTTTTTTAAGTATGACCGTCATTATCGCAGCAGGAAATTTAACGATGATGGTTCGCTGAAAGGAGAATAGGGGCTGTGGGACTGTTGACCGAATGGATTTCCCATCTCATTACATTCATCTTGCTAGCCGTTATCATTGATCTCATTTTGCCAAACGGCTCATTCCAAAAATATGTAAAGATAGTTGTTGGCTTACTGTTTATTTTCATTTTATTTTCTCCGCTTCTTCGTTTATTTCATGGAGATGTAAATACGTGGTTTGCTTCGATTCAAAACCAACAAAATGAAACGCTTGAAAATGACATTGAAAGAAAGAAAAAAGAAATACAAGCCTCACAACGTGCATATATTTTAGAACAAATGGCTGTCCAGCTAAAGAACACAGCGGCTGAGGAGTTGATGCGCACATATGGGTTAACGGTGACGAATATTTCATTAACGATCGGGGAGTCAGAACAAACCCCTCCACCGATTGAAGCGATCACAGTAGAGTTGTCAGAAGAAACGACCTCTGTTGTGAAACCGATTCGTATTCAATCATCGCCAACAATAACAGAAGAACACGACGATATTGCCCGCTTTTTAGCACATATGTGGGGAGTAGACCCAGAGATGATTACGATTCAACTAGAAAGGAGGGAGTAGGGAGGGGTGAAACAATGGATTGAAAAAAACGGACTAATCGCAATCCTTTTGGCTTTCGGTTTATCATTTATGATCTTTAGCAATGTATTTAACTTCTCTTCTTCAAAACAAGTTCAGCAAGAAACAACTCAAGCTGTATTTCGCCAAACAGATGAAGAAAAAAAGCTAAAACAAATTGCGGATTATGAAGAACGATACGAACAGCAGCTAAAAGAAGCGTTGGAAGCGATTGTTGGAGTCGGCGAAGTAAAAGTCATCGTCAATGTCGATGCCACAGAACAAAACGTACTTGAAAAAAATGCAACCGTTCAAAAAAAACGAACGATGGAAGAAGATAAAGAAGGTGGAAAGCGCCAAATTGAAGATGAATCAACAGACGAAAAAATTGTCGTCGTGCGCAAAGGGGATGAAGAAACACCGCTCGTTTTACAAACAAAAAAGCCAGACATTCGCGGTGTGCTTGTTGTTGCTAAAGGAGCTGATCAAGTGCAAGTGAAAAAATGGATTGTCGAAGCGGTGACGCGAACGTTAAACGTTCCGAGCCATCGCGTTGCTGTTTTACCAAAAAAGTAAGGGGGAGAACATATGTTGAAAAAGCAAACCGTTTGGTTATTAACAATGTTTAGTTTAGTTATCGTTTTATCGGTATATTATGTAACAAGTCCTCAACTTACAGAACAAGTCGCGTTTGAGCAAAAAGAAGAAATGAAAGGTGGAAAAGATTTGAAACCGACGGATGAAGCGATGAAAGAGGAAAGTGCAAATGGAGAAGAAATTACAGTTGAACAAATGAATACAGGAAGCGACGATTTATTTACAGCACTTCGACTCGAAATTGAAGATGAGCGAAGCAAGTTACGTCAAGAATTGAATGCCATTGTCGCTTCCAATAACGTATCTGCCGAAGAGAAAAGTAAAGCGATTGACCAGTTGCAACAGCTTTCCAATATGGCAGAAAAAGAAGCGGTGTTAGAAACGTTAATTAAATCGAAAGGATATGACGATGCCCTTGTTCGCGTTCACGAAAATCAAGTGCATATTACAGTAAAAGCAAAAGAACATTCGAAAAAAGCAGCAAATGAAATTATCCAACTCGTTCAAAGTGAACTTGGACGCGTGCAAGATGTTGCTGTCCGTTTCCAAAAATAACCGGTAATCCGGTTATTTTTTTCGGTTGAAAACAAATTTTATAATACTATATAATAATAATTGTTTTTATGACCAGATATAAATTTTCTAACATTTTCTTATCATTTTATTGAATAATGGAAAAGGTGTGTCGTATCATGGTATTGTATAATCTTTTTCTACAAATGATGGGGCGAGGGGTGTAAGTCAATGTTGAAAATCCAAGAAATTCGCGAATTAATCAGATTAGTGAACGAATCAAACATTGTCGAGTTTGTATATGAACACGACGGATCAAAAGTTAAAATGAAAAAAGCTGGAGCAGCTGAACAAGTTGTTGCTGCACCAAAAGTGGACGTGCCGCAAATGGCTGTCGCTCAACAACAAACACCGATGGCACAAGCTGTTGAAAAGGTAGAAGTGAAAGAAGAAGCAAAGCCGGAAAAGCAAGTTGTTGCAACAGAAAACTTACATACGATTACATCGCCGATGGTCGGTACGTTTTATGCAGCGCCATCACCAGATGCTGCCCCGTACGTAAAAGTTGGCGATAAAGTGAAAAAAGATACGATTGTATGTATTGTTGAGGCAATGAAATTATTTAACGAAATTGAAGCGGAAGTTGATGGGGAAATTGTGGAAGTACTCGTGAAAAATGGTCAGCTTGTTGAATATGGACAACCTTTATTCCTTGTGAAGACTGAATAAAGGAGCGATCGTGATGATAAAAAAATTGTTAATTGCCAATCGCGGGGAAATTGCTGTTCGGATTATTCGGGCGTGCAAAGAGCTTGGTATCGAGACGGTCGCTGTATTTTCTGAAGCGGATCGGGAAGCGCTTCATGTTCAATTAGCAGACGAAGCATATTGTATCGGTCCAAAAACGTCTAAAGATAGCTACTTAAATTTTACAAATATCATGAGCGTCGCGACGTTAACTCAATGTGATGCTATTCATCCGGGCTACGGGTTTTTAGCTGAAAATGCTGATTTTGCTGAACTGTGCCGAGAATGTAACGTTACGTTTGTCGGACCAAGCCCGGAAGCGATTACAAAAATGGGAACAAAGGATGTTGCGCGTGAAACGATGAGGGAAGCTGGGGTGCCGATCGTTCCAGGTTCGCAAGGAGTTATTGAAAGCATCGATGAAGCGATTGCGCTAGCGAATGAAATCGGGTATCCTGTTATTATTAAGGCAACTGCAGGTGGTGGTGGAAAAGGCATTCGTGTCGCTCGAAATGAGCAAGAGCTCATTAAAGGAATTGCGATCACGCAACAAGAAGCTGCAACAGCGTTTGGAAATCCAGGGGTATATATTGAAAAATACATTGAAGATTTTCGACATGTGGAAATTCAAGTGCTAGCAGATTCATATGGAAACGTCATTCACCTTGGAGAGCGCGATTGTACGATTCAACGTCGTTTACAAAAACTGTTAGAAGAAACACCATCTCCTGTACTTGATGAAGAAATGCGTCAAAAAATGGGAGAAGCAGCTGTCAAAGCAGCGCAAGCAGTTCAATATACTGGGGCAGGGACAGTTGAATTTATTTACGACTATCGAAATCGCCAGTTTTATTTTATGGAGATGAACACGCGTATTCAAGTCGAGCATCCAGTAACGGAAATGGTGACAGGCGTAGACTTAATTAAAGAGCAAATTCGCGTCGCATCCGGTGAGAAATTAACGTTGAAACAAGAGGACGTCACTTTTAATGGTTGGTCTATTGAATGCCGAATCAATGCGGAAAATCCTGCAAAAAACTTTATGCCATCGGCAGGGAAAATACAAATGTATTTGCCGCCAGGTGGATTTGGGGTGCGAGTGGATTCCGCCGCTTATCCAGGCTATACGATTCCGCCATATTATGATTCAATGATCGCCAAACTCATCGTTCATGCACCGACGCGTGAAGAAGCAATTGCGCGCATGAAACGCGCCTTAAGTGAATTTGTCATTGAAGGAGTGCATACGACCATTCCGTTTCATTTGAAATTGCTTGAACATGAAAAATTTGTCGAAGGAAACTTTAATACAAAGTTTTTAGAAACATACGATGTAATGAACTCTTAATAATATTAATAATAAAGGAGGGGATTCGTTATGTCTGAACATGTACTAGAAATGGAAAATGGACATAACAGTTTAGGTAAAGTAGAAATTGCACCAGAAGTCATTGAAGTCATCGCAGGTATTGCCGCTTCTGAAATTGAAGGGGTAGCGCAAATGCGCGGCAACTTTGCGGCTGGTGTCGTTGAGCGGTTAGGTAAAAAAAATCACGGCAAAGGCGTGAAAGTTGACTTAACGGATCGAGGTATTGTCATTGATATTTATTGTGTCATGAATTTCGGTGTATCTATTCCAATTGTTTCACAAAAAATTCAAGAAAACGTCCGCCAAGCATTATTAACGATGACAGGATTAGAGACAGCTGAAGTGAACGTTCATGTTGTGGGGGTTCAATTTGAATCGTCCAAAGTAGAGGCGGAAGTCGAGTAAAGAAAAAGGGCAATCTCGTTCATGGGATCGCCCTTTTTCAATGTGTGAGTGTTTTCTTTCGTCGAAATATGGTATGATCATGATATAATTTTCGACAATATGATAGAAAGGGTTTTGGTCATGAAACGGCATACAGCAAGAGAAAAAGCGTTACAAGCGTTGTTTCAAATTGACGTAGGAGGTATTGAACCACACGAAGCGGTTGCCAACGTCATTGAAGAAGAAACAGATCCGTTTATGGAGATGCTTGTTTTTGGCGTAGTCAAGCACCAAAAAGAAATCGATGATTTATTGCGCCAACATTTAGAGAAATGGACGTTAGAGCGTGTCGCAAACGTCGATCGTTCCATTTTGCGCATGGCTGTATTCGAAATGAAATATATGGATGAAATTCCGTTAAGTGTGAGTATGGACGAGGCTATTGAATTAGCCAAAGTATTTGGTGACGAAAAATCAAGTCGCTTTATTAACGGCGTACTTGCAAAAATAAAAGAAACATTGTCTTAAACGAATAAGGGGGAGAAAGGTTTATGACAGCGCAAATCATTAACGGTTTTGAACTAGCAAAAGAAAAACGAGCACAATTAGCGAAAGAAGTCGAGCAGTTAAAACAAGAAGGTATTTTTCCATCACTAGCGGTTATTCTTGTTGGAGATCATCCTGCTTCACAATCATACGTGAAAGCGAAGCAAAAAGCATGTGAAGAAATTGGGATTCGTTCGGTTTTGCTGACTTTTCCAAGCGACATATCCGAGTCGTTTTTGCTAGAGCAAATTGCTCGTCTAAATGAAGACCGCTCAGTACACGGCATTTTAGTTCAATTGCCGCTACCGCCGCAAATTAATGAATTACATGTAATTGAAGCGATCGCGCCAGAAAAAGATGTCGATGGTTTCCATCCGGTTAATATTGGACGAATGATGACGGGACAACAAACATTTTTACCTTGTACACCGTACGGTATTTTATATATGGTTCAATCTTTGCAAGTTGATATTGCAGGAAAACATGTCGTTGTCATTGGACGTAGTAACATTGTCGGTAAACCAGTTGGTCAACTGTTTTTACGTGAACATGCGACGGTCACGTATTGTCATTCACGTACAAACGATTTAGAAGCGATCACACGCCAAGCAGATATTTTAATCGTTGCGGTCGGAAAGCCGAAGCTTATTACGTCACAATATGTGAAAGAAGGAGCAATTGTGATCGACGTCGGCGTTAATCGATTAGAAAACGGAAAGTTGTGCGGAGATGTCGATTTTGACGATGTGAAAGAAGTAGCAAGCTACATCACCCCTGTGCCAAAAGGTGTCGGACCTATGACGATTACGATGTTGTTGCACAATACCGTACAAGCAGCACGTGAACAACATAAATAAGCGAGGTTATTTTTGTGACAGACATGAGGTATGTAACTGTTGCGGCGTTAACAAAGTACATTAAGCGAAAATTTGAAGTCGATCCCCATTTGCAAGATTTATGGATTAAAGGGGAAATTTCAAACTTTACATATCATTCTCGTGGACATATGTACTTTACTTTAAAAGATGAGCAAGCCCGCATTCAAGCGGTTATGTTTGCAGGATATAATCGTCAGCTTACATTTAATCCCGAAAATGGAATGACCGTACTTGTACGCGGCGAAATTTCCGTATACGAGCCGAGTGGGACGTATCAAGTGTATGTCAAAGAGATGCAGCCGAATGGGATCGGCGCCCTTTACTTAGCGTATGAGCAATTAAAAAAGAAACTGGAACAAGAAGGGCTATTTGCAAAAGAGCATAAAAAGCCGATTCCAAAATTTCCACAACATATCGGGGTTGTGACATCGCCAACCGGGGCAGCGATTCGCGATATTTTAACGACGATTCGCCGCCGCTATCCGCTAGCAAAAGTCATTTTATTTCCGACGCTCGTTCAAGGGGAACAAGCTCCGTTATCGATCGTTCAATCGATTCAAAAAGCGAATGACATGGGATATATCGATGTGCTCATTGTCGGACGCGGTGGTGGCTCGATTGAAGAGCTTTGGGCGTTTAATGAAGAAATTGTGGCGCGGGCAATTTTTGATTCGCGCGTTCCGATTATTTCTGCTGTCGGGCATGAAACGGATTACACGATTGCTGATTTTGTTGCCGACTTGCGTGCACCGACACCGACGGGGGCAGCAGAGCTTGCTGTGCCGCATATCGCTGATTTGCTTTCGCGTGTATCGGACCAACAAGCTCGCCTCATTCGAGCGATGAAAGAGCGAATGAACGCGGAACAAAAACGGTTGCAATCGTTACGTTCATCGTATGCGTTTCGCTACCCAAAGCGACTTTATGAGCAAAAAGAACAGCAACTCGATATGCTTGTTGATCGATTGCAACGGCAAATGAACGATATGTTAAAACAACAAAAAAACAAGCTCCGGCAACTACAGCTGACGTTATTGACCCACCATCCGCAATCACGAATCGAAAAAGCGACTGACCGTGTTCGTACGTTAGAACAAACAATCATTCGCAACATGAGCGATGTGATCAAACAAAAGAAATGGTCGCTTGCAACAACGATGGCGAAGCTCGATGCGCTTAGCCCATTGAAAATTATGGAACGAGGATATAGTCTTGTATACGATGAGCAAAACAAGCTCATTAAGACAGTAAAACAACTGCAAGAAGGGGATCGCGTTCATATCCGTTTTCAAGATGGACGTGCACATTGCATTGTTTCGAATATTGAGGAGGAAGAAGTATGACGTTTGAAGAAGCGATGAGCAAACTTGAAGACATTGTGCAAAAGTTAGAAGAGGGGGACGTTCCGCTTGAGGAAGCGATTCACTTTTTCCAAGAGGGGATGAAATTGTCGAAGTTTTGTCACGACAAACTACAGCAAGTTGAAAAACAAATGGAATTTATTTTACGAGAAGATGGGCAGCTTGAACCGTTTACGGTGCAGGAGGAATAAACGTTGAACACGGAATTAGTATTGCGACAATATAAAGAGCAAATTGAACAGCAGCTCCCCATATACATTGAGTCGTTGCGGGCACCTGAGACGATTAAAGAAGCGATGTCATATTCGTTGCAAGCAGGTGGCAAACGCATCCGTCCACTTTTATTGCTTGCAACGTTACATGCGTTTCGTAAACACATTGACATCGGCATGTCTGTTGCCTGTGCGCTTGAAATGATTCATACGTATTCACTTATTCATGATGATTTGCCAAGTATGGATAACGATGATTTACGGCGTGGTAAACCGACAAATCATAAAGTATTTGGTGAAGCCAATGCTATTTTAGCAGGCGACGCGCTACTGACATACGCTTTTCAAGTTGTAGCAGATGACGAAGCCATTTCATCTGACGTAAAAGTTCGTCTTATTTCGGAATTAGCGAAAGCAGCTGGACCGGAAGGAATGGTCGGCGGACAAGTAGCTGACCTTGAAGGAGAAGGAAAAACAATTAGTTTGCAGCAACTAGAATACATTCACCGCCATAAAACGGGAAAGTTGTTGCAATACAGCGTTCGGGCAGGTGCAATATTAGGAGAAGCAACGGAACGACAATTAACATTGTTAACAGCATTTGCCGACCATCTCGGTTTAGCGTTTCAAATTCGTGATGACATTTTAGACGTTGAAGGGGACGAACAAAAAATCGGAAAAAAAGTGGGAAGCGACATCGAAAATGATAAATCGACGTATCCTGCTCTTTTGACGCTTGATGGGGCAAAAAGGAAACTTCGCGATCATATGAAAGAGGCGCGTACACTTCTTTATGAAGTCGGGGTGGACGCATCGCTACTACATTATATTTGTGATATCGTCGAAACGCGCGATCATTAATAGCATTGAGGAAATAAGCAACATGTGGTATAGTGGAAAAGAAATGTTAGCCGTTCACACGTTTGTGTAAGCGGCTCTTTTTTGCGTACAATGATGTTTATCTGTATAATTAAAAATACATAAAACTGCATGATATCGATTGTTTTAGCTTACATGAAAGAGAGTGATCGCGTTGGATGTTACAGCGATTCAAAACCCAAAATTTTTAAAACAAATGTCAACTGAACAGCTCGTTCAATTGAGCGAGCAAATTCGACAATTTTTAATCGAAAAATTATCAAAAACAGGTGGACATATTGGCCCGAATCTCGGGGTCGTCGAATTGACAATTGCGCTTCATAAAGCGTTCGATAGCCCGAAAGATAAACTCATTTGGGATGTTGGGCATCAATCGTACGTGCATAAAATTTTAACCGGTCGTGCAAATCAGTTTGATACGTTGCGACAATATAAGGGGTTATGTGGTTTTCCAAAGCGGAGTGAAAGTGAACACGACGTATGGGAAACGGGGCATAGCTCGACGTCGTTATCTGCCGCAATGGGCATGGCGATTGCGCGCGACTTAAAAGGAACGGACGAATATATTGTTCCGATTATTGGGGACGGTGCACTCACCGGTGGAATGGCGCTAGAAGCGTTAAATCATATCGGACATGAGAAAAAAGATATCATCGTCATTTTAAACGATAACGAAATGTCGATTGCTCCAAACGTCGGTGCGCTTCACAACGTGCTTGGGCGACTACGGACAGCAGGAAAATATCATTGGGTAAAAGATGAATTAGAAATGTTGTTAAAGAAAATTCCAGCTGTCGGCGGAAAGCTTGCTGCAACGGCGGAACGAGTGAAAGATAGCATCAAGTATTTGCTTGTGTCAGGCGTGTTTTTTGAAGAGTTAGGCTTTACGTACTTTGGGCCGGTAGATGGCCATAACTTTGAAGATTTATTTGAAAACTTACATTATGCAAAAAAGACGAAAGGACCGGTCCTTGTTCATGTTATAACGAAGAAAGGAAAAGGATACCATCCTGCAGAAAGCGACAAAGTAGGAACGTGGCACGGAACAGGACCGTATAAAATTGAAACGGGTGATTTCATCCAATCAAAGCAGTCTGCTCCTTCTTGGAGCGCGCTCGTTAGCGAAACGGTGCGTAAATTAGCGCGCAAAGATCCTCGCATTGTTGCCATTACACCAGCCATGCCGGTTGGATCAAAATTAGAAGGGTTTGCAAGTGAATTTCCTGACCGTATGTATGACGTCGGTATCGCTGAACAACATGCTACGACGATGGCAGCTGGTTTAGCAACGCAAGGAATGAAACCTTTTTTAGCTATTTATTCAACTTTTTTACAACGAGCGTACGACCAAGTGGTTCACGATATTTGTCGCCAAAACTTAAACGTGTTTTTTGGTATTGACCGCGCAGGTCTCGTTGGTGCGGACGGTGAAACGCATCAAGGGGTATTTGATATCGCCTTTTTACGCCATATCCCAAACATCGTATTAATGATGCCAAAAGATGAAAATGAAGGGCAACATATGGTATATACAGCTATTCAATACGATGACGGACCGATTGCGATGCGTTTTCCGCGCGGCAACGGTCTCGGTGTGCCGATGGATAAACAATTAAAAAACATTCCGATTGGCACATGGGAAGTGTTGCGTGAAGGAACAGACGCTGCCATTTTAACGTTTGGTACGACGATTCCGATGGCGCTTCAAGCAGCTGAACGTCTTGCAAATGAGGGCATTTCTGTACAAGTCGTCAACGCTCGTTTTATTAAGCCGCTTGATGAATCGATGTTGCATACGTTACTACAACAAAACATGCCGTTACTTACGATTGAAGAAGCGGTGCTTCAAGGTGGATTTGGCAGCGCAGTGCTTGAATTTGCTCATGATCATGGGTACTATGGAGCGATCATTGACCGAATGGGCATACCGGATCGTTTTATTGAACATGGCGGTGTGTCGCAACTTCTTGAAGAAATTGGCTTGACAACAGAACATGTGATGGAACGGATTTATTTATTGACTCCGAAAAAAAGAAAAAGGGCATGAGAGATGAAAGGAAAGAAAGAACGTTTAGATGTACTACTTGTTGAACGTGGGTTGGTCGAAACGCGCGAAAAGGCGAAGCGGACGATTATGGCTGGTCTTGTTTATTCGAACGAAATGCGGCTTGACAAGCCGGGGGAAAAAGTGCCGATTGACATTCCGCTTACGGTGAAAGGAAATGCGTTACCGTATGTAAGTCGCGGAGGACTAAAACTTGAAAAAGCGTTGCAAGTATTCTCGCTTGAAGTAAGAGATAAGATTATGGTTGATATTGGTGCATCAACGGGCGGATTTACAGATTGTGCGTTGCAAAACGGGGTGAAATTGTCATACGCTCTTGATGTTGGCTACAACCAATTGGCATGGAAACTGCGCCAAGATGAGCGTGTTGTCGTCATGGAGCGGACAAACTTTCGTTATGTGACACCGAGTGATTTTCAGCACGGTTTGCCGAATTTTGCAACAATCGACGTGTCATTTATTTCGTTAAAGTTAATTTTCCCCGTCTTGAAAACGATTTTAGTTCCGCATAGCGATGTCGTTGCGTTAGTCAAACCACAGTTCGAAGCGGGGAAAGAGCTTGTTGGAAAAAAAGGAATCGTTCGTGATGCGCGCGTTCATGTACATGTGCTTGAAACGATTACAGCATTTGCTCAACAAGAAGGGTACGATATTATTGGGCTAACTCACTCGCCGATTACAGGCGGTGACGGAAATATTGAATTTTTACTTCATTTGCGTTGGGAAGGGAAAGAAATGGGGGAAAATCGTTTGAACGTTTCCCAAGAAGAAGTAGTTGCTAGAGCACATGACGAGTTAAAAGATAATAAGGAGCATGTGGGGGAATAACGTTCGGTTATTCCCTCTTGTTTGCTTGTCTATCGTTCGGTAACATAGAAGTATAAATATGCATATGTGATACACACGAAAGAGGTGTTTTCGTTGAATAAAGGACAACGTCATATTAAAATTCGTGAAATTATTTCAAACCATGATATTGAAACACAAGATGAACTTGTTGATATGTTGCGCAAAGAAGGTTTTAACGTCACACAAGCAACGGTGTCTCGCGACATTAAAGAACTACATTTAGTGAAAGTGCCAATGATCGATGGGCGATATAAATATAGCCTACCTGCGGACCAACGATTCAATCCGCTGCAAAAATTGAAGCGAGCACTTATGGATGCGTTTGTAAAAATTGACGGAGCGGGTCATTTGCTTGTTATGAAGACGTTGCCGGGCAATGCCCATGCTATCGGGGTACTACTTGACCATTTAGAGTGGGATGAAATTGTTGGAACGATTTGCGGAGATGATACATGTTTAATTATTTGCCGCACGCCAGAAGATACAGAAGTTATTTCAAAACGATTGTTGGACATGCTGTAATAAAGGTGTGAGTGGAACATGTTAGCGGAGTTATCTATTAAAAATTTTGCCATTATTGAATCGCTTTCGCTTTCGTTTGAAAAAGGGCTCACCGTTTTAACAGGGGAAACGGGAGCGGGAAAATCGATTATTATCGATGCCATTCATTTACTAATTGGCGGACGCGGTTCGGCAGAATTTGTTCGGTATGGAGAAGCAAAAGCAGAAATTGAAGGTCTTTTTTTGCTTGAACAAGACGATCACCCATGTTACAGCAAATGTGCCGAACTCGGAATCGATATAAGCGATGGCATGATCGTGCTCCGTCGAGAACTAACGATAAACGGAAAAAGCGTCTGTCGTGTGAACGGAAAATTAGTCACGATTGCAACGTTGCGTGAAATTGGCTCTACGCTCGTTGATATCCACGGACAACATGAGCATCAAGAGTTGCTCGATGAGAGTAAACACTTACACTTATTGGACGAATATGGGGGAGATCGTATTCGCGACGCATTGGAAGAATACGGATCGTTATATGCCACATACGAACGGGTCAAGCGTCAACTGCAAAAGTTAAATGAAAACGAGCAGCAAATGGCGCATCGTTTAGATTTGTTAACTTTTCAGCTT
Source organism: Anoxybacillus sp. TBDG-1 (assembly GCF_054815885.1). Taxonomy (NCBI): domain Bacteria; kingdom Bacillati; phylum Bacillota; class Bacilli; order Caryophanales; family Anoxybacillaceae; genus Anoxybacillus; species Anoxybacillus sp. TBDG-1. Next base: position 32,837 of record NZ_JBTZSY010000004.1, on the reverse strand, counting down.
GATGAAATTCAAAAAGCAGAGTTACAAATAGATGAAGATGAACGACTAATGGAAGAGCGCCGAAAAATCGTCAACTTTCAAAAAATATACGAAGCGTTACAAAGTAGCTATGAGGCGCTCTACGGGGAACAACGTGGACTTGACTGGATTGGACTAGCAATGAATCATTTAGATCATGTTAGCGGGATTGATTCATCCGTTAAACAAGCTCAAGAGATCGTATCGAATTGTTACTATTTGTTAGAAGAAGTTGCTCACCAGCTACGCGAACAGTTAGATCAGTTGGAATATGATCCGCTTCGGCTTGATGAAATTGAAAGCCGCTTAAATGAAATTAATCATTTGAAACGAAAATATGGCCAAACGGTACGTGACATTTTAGAGTATGCGGCGAAAGTGGAAGAAGAAATTGAAACCATTCAACACCGCGATGATCATATTCATAAATTACAGACTGAACTTCAATCCATTACCGCTGATTTATTAGTTGAAGCGAAACATATAAGCGAATTGCGAATGCAATATGCAAAGCAACTCATCGATGACATTCATCAAGAACTAAAAGATTTATACATGGAAAAAACGACGTTTGATGTCGTCTTTCGAAAACGGCAAGGATCATATGACGATCCGCTACTCGATGGAACGCCTGTTAAGTTGCAAGCAAATGGAATGGATGAAGTCGAATTTTTCATTTCGACAAACCCAGGGGAGCCGTTAAAACCGCTTGTAAAAGTTGCATCAGGTGGAGAATTGTCGCGCATGATGCTTGCTTTAAAAAGCATTTTCTCCAAACATCAAGGCGTCACTTCCATCATTTTTGATGAGGTTGATACGGGTGTAAGTGGGCGTGTTGCTCAAGCGATTGCAGAAAAAATTTATCGCGTCGCACGTCACTCACAAGTACTATGCATTTCGCATTTGCCACAAGTGGCAGCGATGGCGGATACGCATTTATTTATTGCAAAAGAAACGATGGACGGACGGACGAAAACAACCGTTGAAGCGTTAAATGAAGAAGAAAAAATTAACGAAATAAGCCGCATGATTTCTGGGGTAGAAATTACAGAACTAACAAAACAGCATGCACATGAGTTATTGCAATTGGCAGCAAAAATGAAAAACGAAACAGTATAAATCCTAACATTGGCATTGTTTTTTCATTTCATTCGGTTATATTTCACTCGTTTCAGGCAACATTAAATAGTGTAGGATTCGGTGTGTACGTAGGAACGAGGAGAGTGAAGACTTTGGATTTTGACAAATTAAGAAAAGGAATAGGTGCATTTCTCCTTGTTTCTTTTATCGTTCTAAGTATGGCAAAACCATTCCAAAAATATGTAAACATTCCGAAACAAATTGTGTTATTTCAAGGACAAACGGCTCATGTTCCTGTATTTGGTTCTGCCCAAACGACAACGACGACAAACGCTGTTTCTGTTCAGCAAAAAGAAAAGTTAGCGATTAGCGGTGAACATGTCGGGGAAAGCGATGTTATTTTACAAATGGCAGGATTCCCCATGAAACAAGTAAACGTAAAGGTATTACCAGATTTTAAAGTTGTTCCTGGCGGTCAATCGATTGGAGTCAAGTTAAATACGGTTGGAGTTCTTGTTGTCGGTCACCATTTAGTCGAGACGGAACAAGGGAAACAATCTCCAGGTGAAACGGCCGGCATCCAAGTGGGGGATGCGATTACTCACATTAACGGACAAAAAATCAAAAAAATGACAGATGTTTCTTCATTCATTGAAGAGGCGGGAAAAACGGGTAAACCTTTACGATTAACCGTTGCTCGTGATCGTCATACATTTGAAACGACACTCACTCCGTTAAAAGATAAGCACGATCAGGCGTATCGTATCGGATTATACATTCGCGATTCAGCAGCAGGAATTGGGACGATGACGTTTTTTGATCCAAAATCAAATATATATGGTGCCCTCGGACATGTCATTTCCGATATGGATACGAGAAAGCCAATTGTCGTTCGTGATGGGACGATTGTTAAATCGACAGTAACGGCTATTGATAAAGGAAGAAATGGAAGCCCTGGCGAGAAATTAGCTAGATTTTCAAGTGATAAACAAGTCATTGGTGACATTAAAACGAACAGTCCATTCGGTATTTTTGGTAAGCTTTCACAACCGATTCAAAACGGTATTTTTGATCAGCCGATGCCAATTGCCTTATCGACAGATGTAAAAAAAGGACCAGCAAAAATATTGACGGTTGTCGAACAAGATCGTGTTGAGGCGTTTGATGTTGAAATCGTTAGTGTGACACCGCAAAAATTCCCTGCTACAAAAGGAATGGTTATTAAAGTGACCGACCGACGCTTATTAGAAAAAACGGGTGGGATTGTTCAAGGAATGAGCGGAAGCCCGATTATTCAAGATGGAAAACTTGTCGGAGCTGTCACACACGTATTTGTCAACGATCCGACATCTGGCTACGGTGTACACATTGAATGGATGCTGCATGAGGCTGGAATTAACATTTATGACCGAAGCGAACAAAAAGCGAGCTAATATTAGCTTGCTTTTTGTTTTCTCACACAATTTGTCATATTTTATCATGACATGACATAAAAATGTAGTGTAAAATGAAAGAAACAGCATGTACGAATGTTTTATGAAAAATATAAATTATTTGACTAATTTTGTGAAAGAAAAAGGATTTTTGTCCATCGCGTCGAATTAAGTGTGTATGTGACAAAAGATATTGCTTTAGGGAGGAAGGATTTCGTGAGTACAATAAAAGTGTGTATTGTAGATGATAATCGTGAATTAGTGCATTTGCTTGAAGAATACATTACAAGCCAAGAAGATATGGAAGTCGTTGGCGTTGCATATAATGGGCAAGACTGCTTGCAATTGTTGCGTGATCATGATCCAGATGTTCTCGTCCTCGACATTATTATGCCCCATTTAGACGGCTTGGCTGTATTAGAAAAGTTACGTATGTTCAAACAACCGTTGCCAAACGTCATTATGTTAACAGCGTTTGGACAAGAAGATGTGACGAAAAAAGCAGTTGAACTCGGCGCTTCTTACTTTATTTTAAAACCGTTTGACATTGATCATTTAGTGAATCAAATTCGCCACGTATGCGGGAAAAAGCCAGCCGTATTAAAGCGACCGCTTCTTGCGCCAATTCGTGATGGAAAACCAAAAAATTTAGATGCAAGCATTACGAACATTATTCACGAAATCGGTGTTCCCGCACACATCAAAGGATATTTATATTTGCGTGAAGCGATTGCGATGGTATACAACGATGTCGAGCTGCTCGGATCAATTACAAAAGTGCTTTATCCAGATATTGCTAAAAAGTATAATACAACAGCTAGTCGTGTTGAGCGAGCGATTCGCCATGCGATTGAAGTGGCATGGAGTCGCGGCAATTTAGAATCTATCTCATCTTTATTTGGCCATACGGTCAGCATGTCAAAAGCAAAGCCGACAAACTCAGAATTTATCGCGATGGTTGCAGATCGGTTAAGACTTGAACATAAAGCAAGTTAAAAAAGGTAGTCGGGCGACTACCCTTTTTGTTGCTCGTTTTTTTCGACTTCAAGCAATTTTTGGACTAATATGTGCTGAGGCATGTGCATAATTTGTTCTAGCGGCACGTTCAATGCTTTAGCGAGCTTTTGAGCTGTTTCTAACGAAATGTTTAGCGGTCGCATACATTCAACTCCTTTCATATGTTAAGTATAAAATGTTTTTAAAGGTGGGGAAAGAATGACACATATTTTTGCTCATCGTGGTTCAGCCGGGACACATCCGGAAAATACAATGGCATCGTTTATAGAGGCAGCACGTGTTCATGCGGACGGCATTGAACTTGATGTACAACTTTCAAAAGACGGTGTTGTTGTCGTCATTCATGATGAAACGGTCAATCGGACGACAGATGGAACAGGATGGGTAGGGCAAATGACGTATCGACAATTGCGAAAATTAAACGCTAATTATAAATTTAAACAATACGGATTTTGTCCGATTCCATCGCTCCACGAAGTACTGGAGTGGGCGCAAAACACGTCGTTACTCATCAATATTGAGCTGAAAAACAATCTCGTGCCTTATGAACGATTAGAGGAAAAAACGATTGAACTCGTTGAACAATATAATTTAGCGTCACGCGTCATTTTTTCATCGTTTAACCACGAAAGTATGGCAACATGTCACAAATTGGCTCCCCATATTGAGACAGCGCTACTATATATGGAAAAGTTACACCGACCTTGGAGCTATGCCCACACTTTACAGTCATTAGCGCTTCATCCGTATCATCCGACGGTCGATCGATCGTTTGTCGAAGCGGCTCATGCCAATCAATTGCTCGTCCGCCCTTTTACAATCAATAAAGAAGAACAGATGAAAACGATGTTTGGATATGAAGTGGACGGAATTTTTACAGATTTTCCTGAAAAAGCAAAAAACATACGTGAAAAAACGCTTCGATCATTTTGAATCGGAGCGTTTTTTTTGAAAGCGAGGTTGTACTTTATTTCGTTTTCGATCGCGATGAAAAATAAATCCTGCAATAAAGCCAAGACCGATGAGAAAACAAAATAAACCGAGTAAAAACTGAATGGCAAGTGAAGGAATTGGTGTGTGCAAAATACCAAATACAGTATCTCTCATCCATTTAATTCCTAACGCTGCAATAAATCCAGGAATAAGTAAGATGAGTAGGGCGATCATTCGCTGCATAAAACAAAACCCTTTCCATTTGTTCTGTTTTCATCATAAATGTTTTTGTTTATTTGTCAAGAAGAGAAAAAAACGGTATGATGAAAGCGTCTGCAAAAAATTGCAAACGAATAGGTGATGGGAAATGAAAAAAGTATTAATTGTTGGGGCAGGTAAAGGTGGAAGCGCGCTATTAAAAATGTTCCATGAAACAAAACTAATGGATGTTGTAGCAATTGTGGATCGAAACGAAGATGCACCAGGGATAAAGGCTGCACGTGACATGGGTATTCAAACGAGCAACCATTGGAAAGATGTGTTAACGGACGATATTGACGTCATTGTTGAAGTAACGGGGGACGACGAAGTGTTTGCTACGTTGCGTAAAGCAAGCGCTGCGCATACGGTTGTCATTCCTGGTGATATCGCTTATATCATGGCACAACTTGTCGAAGAAAAAGAACAACTTATTGCTACGTTAAAAACAGCGACAACAAAACACGATTTAATTTTCAACTCTACGCATGACGGAATGATCGTCATTGACGAACGTGGTTTCGTGACACATATGAATCCAAGTGCAGAGAAGATGATTAAAAAAAAAAGAAAGGAAGTAATAGGATCACACATTTTACACGTCATTCCAGCCAGCGGATTACCACGTGTATTACATACAAGAGCAGTTGAGTTAAATCAAGAATTAATATTAGAAAACGGAAAAAAAATGATTACAACTCGCATTCCGTTAATGGACGAAAACGGAAAACTATTTGGTGCTTTTGCGGTATTTAAAGATATTACAGAGGTTGTTCATTTGGCGGAAGAAGTAACAAATTTGAAAGAAATTCGCACGATGTTAGAAGCGATTATTCACTCTTCCGAAGAAGCGATCTCCGTTGTTGATGAATATGGCAACGGCATTTTAATTAACCCAGCGTATACAAAGCTAACAGGCTTATCTGAAGAAGAAGTGATCGGCAAACCAGCGACAGCGGATATTTCAGAAGGGGAAAGCATGCATATGAAAGTGTTAAAAACGCGACGCCCAGTCAGAGGTGTACGCATGAAAGTTGGTCCGAAAAAGCGCGATGTTGTTGTGAATGTTGCGCCAATTATCGTCGACGGCATGTTAAAAGGAAGTGTCGGTGTCATTCATGATGTATCAGAAATTGAACAGTTGACTTCTGAGTTGCAACGCGCCCGCCAAATTATTCGTACATTAGAGGCAAAATACTCATTTGATGATATTGTCGGCACATCAGAAGAGATGATGTTAGCGATTGAACAAGCAAAATTAGCGGCGAAAACACCTGCAACGATTTTGCTTCGCGGGGAGTCGGGAACAGGGAAAGAACTGTTTGCCCACGCCATTCATAATGCGAGTGATCGAAAATACCATAAATTCGTTCGCGTCAATTGCGCTGCCATTTCCGAGTCGCTACTTGAAAGTGAATTATTTGGTTATGAAGAAGGGGCGTTTTCTGGTGCAAGACGCGGAGGGAAAAAAGGATTATTTGAAGAAGCGAACAACGGAAGTATTTTTTTAGATGAAATTGGGGAGTTATCAGCCAATATGCAGGCAAAACTTTTGCGAGTGTTGCAAGAAAAAGAAATTGTGCGCGTCGGTGGTACAAAGCCAATTCCGATTAATGTACGTGTCATTGCTGCAACAAACGTTCACCTTGAAAAAGCGATTGCCGATGGAACATTTCGTGAAGACTTATATTATCGGTTAAATCGCATGCCGATTTACATTCCGCCTTTACGTGCTCGAAAACAAGATATTCCAGCTTTATGTGAACGGCTCATACAAAAACTAAATCAAGATTACGGGCGTAATGTAGAAGGTATTGCAGATGATGCACTAGCTTATTTACTGTCGTACGATTGGCCTGGGAACGTACGGGAGCTAGAAAATGTGTTAGGAAGAGCGATGATTTTTATGAAATATAATGAAGTCATTATTGAGCGTAAACATATTTCGTTATTGCACAAACCGAAAGAACAAGAACAACTTTCATCCCCTGAATTATCCCATGTTCATCAACCGTTGGCGGTGCTCATGGAACAATATGAAGCCAAAGTGATTGCGAGCGTTTTACAATCATGTCAAGGGAATAAAACGGCAGCTGCCAAACAGCTCGGCATTTCCATTCGAAATTTATATTACAAGCTTGAAAAGTATGGACTTGACAAAAAAAGCATGCAATAATGTTCATAGTGTGCAAAAAAATGCAATAAAAAATAGATAAAATAAAGCGTTTTCAATATTAAAAAGTTGGCACACTTTTTGCAAGAATAAAAAGTGACGAAAAAACAAAGGGGTTGAGCAGATGAGATGAAGCTACAATCGTTGATCACCAAAGCAACCCAATTTCCTGAGGCAACTGTAGCTGTTGCAGCGGCCGAAGATGAAGAAGTATTAAGAGCGGTCGCACAAGCATTACAAGCAGGATTCGGGCGATTTATTTTATATGGCGATGAATCCATTTTATCGCGTCTTGTTCCCGAATATGTTCAAGACGAAAATCGCGATGCCATCCGCATCGTCCATGCTGCGACAAACGAAGAAGCAGCCCACATGGCTGTGAAAGCGGTGCATGAGAAAGAAGCGAGCGTCTTAATGAAGGGGAACGTGCCGACAGCGACCATTTTAAAAGCGGTGTTAAATAAAGAATATGGGCTGCGCACAGGTCGTGTTTTATCGCATGTTGCTGTATTTGATGTGCCACATTATGAACGGCCCATTCTCGTTACTGACGCAGCGATGAACATTGCACCTGATTTGCAACAAAAAACAGAAATTATTATGAACGCCGTACAAGTGGCAAAAGCAATTGGTATCCATACGCCAAAAGTCGCACCACTCGCCGCCGTTGAAGTTGTCAATCCAGCAATGCCGGCAACGATTGATGCAGCAGCGTTGTCGCTTATGAATCAACGCGGACAGTTGAAAGATTGCATCGTCGATGGACCGCTCGCTTTAGATAATGCCATTTCCATTGAATCTGCCGAACATAAAGGCATTCAAAGTTCGGTGGCAGGACATGCTGACATTTTAGTTGTACCGAACATTGAAGCGGGAAATGTGTTATATAAATCGCTCGTATACTTTGCCCGCGCGCCAGTAGGAGCGATTATTGCCGGAGCGAGAGCACCAATTGTATTAACATCTCGCGCAGATTCCGCAGAAAGCAAATTATATTCACTAGCACTAGCTATTTGTGCAACGAACAAATAACAAGGGGGAACGAAAGATGGAGATTTTTAAATATATGGAGCAATACGACTATGAGCAATTAGTATTTTGCCAAGATAAAGAATCAGGATTAAAAGCAATCATTGCTATTCATGATACAACGCTTGGACCAGCGTTAGGTGGCACGCGTATGTGGATGTATGAATCAGAAGATGCAGCCATTGAAGATGCACTTCGTTTAGCGCGTGGCATGACATATAAAAACGCTGCAGCGGGATTAAATCTTGGCGGTGGAAAAGCGGTCATCATTGGCGATCCACGGAAAGATAAAAATGAAGCGATGTTTAGAGCGTTTGGTCGCTTTATTCAAGGATTAAACGGTCGCTACATTACAGCAGAAGACGTCGGTACAACGGTTGCGGATATGGACATTATTTACGAAGAAACAGATTATGTCACAGGTATTTCACCAGCGTTCGGTTCATCCGGAAATCCTTCTCCGGTTACTGCTTACGGCGTGTATCGTGGCATGAAAGCAGCAGCAAAAGAGGCGTTTGGCAGCGATTCGCTTGAAGGAAAAGTCATTGCGGTACAAGGTGTCGGCAACGTGGCGTACAATTTATGCCGTCATCTTCATGAAGAAGGTGCAAAGCTCATTGTTACAGATATTAATAAAGAAGCGGTACAACGTGTTGTCGAAGAATTTGGAGCACAAGCAGTAGATCCGAACGACATTTATAGCGTACAATGCGATATTTTTGCTCCTTGTGCGCTTGGAGGCATTATTAATGATCAAACGATTCCGCAGTTAAAAGCAAAAGTCATTGCTGGTGCTGCCAACAACCAATTGCGCGAAGCAAGACATGGAGACATCATTCATGAAATGGGCATCGTTTATGCGCCAGACTATGTCATTAATGCCGGTGGCGTTATTAACGTAGCCGATGAGTTATATGGATATAATCGTGAACGTGCGATGAAAAAAGTTGAGCAAATTTACAACAATATTGAAAAAGTCATCGAAATTGCGAAGCGTGATGGCATTCCGACATATCAAGCAGCAGACCGTCTAGCTGAAGAACGTATTGCAAAAATGCGTCAATCACGTAGCCAATTTTTACAAAACGGTCAGCACATTTTAAGCCGTCGCCGCACGCGCTAAATAAAAGAAGCGAGGACGTTCGTTCTCGCTTCGTCGATGATAAAAATGGAGGGTTACACATTGCAAGAACATTCATTTCGCATCTTAGTCATTAATCCGGGATCGACGTCAACGAAAATTGGCGTTTTTGATAATGAGCGCTCCATTTTAGAAAAAACGATTCGCCATGATGCAGAAGCGTTGCGAGCGTATAAAAAAATTATTGATCAATACGAATTTCGTAAACAAACGATTTTAGAAACGCTTGATCATGAAGGTATCAATATTTCTAAGCTCGACGCGGTATGCGGGCGCGGAGGTCTGCTCCGCCCGATTGAAGGCGGTACGTATGCTGTTAATGAGGCGATGTTGCAAGATTTAAGACGCGGGTACTCTGGTCAACATGCTTCAAATCTTGGAGGCATTTTAGCACATGAAATTGCTTCAGCATTAAATATTCCAGCCTTTATTGTCGACCCAGTCGTTGTAGACGAACTTGATCCGATTGCTCGCGTTTCTGGATTTTCATTAATTGAGCGTCGTAGCATTTTCCATGCATTGAATCAAAAAGCCGTCGCTCGTCGTGTAGCTAAACAAATGGGTAAAACGTATGAAGAAGTCAATTTCATTGTCGCGCATATGGGCGGAGGTATTACAGTCGGTGCACATAAATGCGGGCGTGTCATTGATGTCAACAACGGATTGGACGGAGAAGGTCCGTTTAGCCCAGAACGTGCTGGGACTGTGCCAGCCGGTGATCTGGTCTCCCTTTGTTTTTCAGGCGAATATTATCGCGAAGAAGTGATGCGCATGCTCGTTGGGGGCGGAGGTCTCGTTGGCTATTTAGGGACGAACGATGCGGTGAAAGTCGAGAAAATGATCGAAAATGGCGATGAAAAGGCGAAGCTTATTTATAGCGCGATGGCATACCAAGTAGCGAAAGAAATTGGAGCGGCAAGTGCCGTGCTAGCTGGAAAAGTCGATGCCATCATTTTAACAGGCGGTTTAGCGTATGGAAAACAATTTGTGAAAGAAATTGCTGATCGTGTACAATGGATTGCCGATGTCATCGTGCAACCAGGGGAAAATGAATTACAGGCGCTTGCTGAAGGTGCGCTTCGCGTGTTGCGTGGAGAGGAAGAAGCAAAAATATATCCACAAGCGGTCAAAACAACGGTTTAAGGAGATGAAACGATGGCAAAAGAGTACGATGTAGTCATCCTAGGGGGCGGAACAGGCGGATATGTCGCTGCGATTCGCGCTGCCCAGCTCGGTTTAAAAACAGCAGTCGTTGAAAAAGGAAAGCTTGGAGGAACGTGTTTACATGCAGGATGCATTCCGAGCAAAGCGTTATTGCGCAGCGCAGAAGTGTATGCTCAAACAAAAAAAAGTGAAACGTTTGGCGTGCTTGCAAGCGATGTGCGTTTAGATTTCGCGAAAGTGCAAGCGCGTAAGCAAGCGATTATTGACCAACTGCATAAAGGGATCCACATGTTAATGAAAAAAGGAAAAATCGATGTGTATGAAGGGACAGGACGCATTCTAGGACCTTCCATTTTCTCACCGATGCCGGGAACGATTTCCGTTGAGATGAACGATGGAACGGAAAATGAAATGCTCGTACCAAAATATGTCGTGATTGCAACAGGATCTCGTCCGCGCACATTACCAGGTTTAACAATTGACGGTCAATTTGTCATGACATCAGATGAAGCGCTACGAATGGAGACGTTGCCATCTTCGATCATCATTGTCGGTGGTGGTGTCATCGGAATCGAGTGGGCATCGATGTTAAACGACTTTGGTGTAAATGTTACAGTCATTGAGTATGCAGATCGCATTTTGCCGACAGAAGACCGTGACGTGTCGAAAGAAATTGAAAAAATATTAAAACAGCGTGGTGTACGCATTGTTACAAAAGCGAAAGTGTTGTCTGAAACGCTCATTGTCGATCATGGTGTACGCATTGAAGCGGAAATGAACGGACAAAACGAAACGTTTACAGCTGACAAAATGCTCGTTTCCGTTGGACGTCAAGCAAACGTTGAAGGCATCGGATTAGAAAATACGGATATTGTCATTGAAAAAGGATTTATTCAAACGAACGAATATTATCAAACGAAAGAAAAACATATTTATGCGATTGGTGATGTCATCGGCGGTTTACAGCTTGCTCACGTCGCCTCACATGAAGGAATGATCGCGATTGAACATCTTGCTGGAAATACTGTTCATCCACTCGATTATACGATGGTGCCAAAATGTATTTACAGTCGTCCTGAAGCGGCAAGCGTTGGTTTAACAGAAGAAGAAGCGAAAGCAAAAGGGTATGACGTGAAAGTCGGCAAATTCCCATTTAAAGCGATCGGAAAGGCACTTGTATACGGAGAAGCTGAAGGATTTGTAAAAATTGTCGCTGATGCAAAAACAGATGATTTGCTTGGTGTGCATATGGTTGGTCCACACGTAACGGATATGATTTCTGAAGCTGGTTTAGCGCGCGTACTTGATGCGACACCGTGGGAAATTGCCCATACGATTCATCCGCATCCAACGCTGTCAGAGGCGATGATGGAAGCGGCGCTTGCTGTTGACGGAAAAGCGATTCATTTTTAAAGGAGGAATGAATGATGCGTCATAAACAACTCGGTTTAAGCGATGAAACCGTTTTACAAATGTATGAAACGATGGTGTTAGCGCGTAAAATTGACGAGCGGATGTGGCTATTAAACCGCGCAGGTAAAATTCCGTTCGTGATCTCTTGCCAAGGGCAAGAAGCGGCGCAAGTAGGAGCAGCATTCGCTTTAGATCGCACGAAAGATTACGTATTGCCATATTATCGCGACATGGGTGTTGTATTAACGTTCGGTATGACACCGACAGAATTAATGCTTTCGGCATTTGCGAAAGCGGAAGATCCAAACTCTGGCGGTCGCCAAATGCCAGGTCATTTCGGGAAAAAGAAAAACCGAATCGTCACAGGTTCTTCGCCTGTTACAACGCAAGTGCCACATGCCGTTGGTATCGCTTTAGCAGCAAAAATGGAGAAAAAAGATTTCGTATCGTTTGTTACATTTGGGGAAGGGTCTTCTAACCAAGGCGACTTCCACGAAGGAGCAAACTTTGCAGGCGTTCATAAATTGCCGGTCATTTTTATGTGCGAAAACAACAAATATGCGATTTCAGTTCCAATTGAAAAGCAATTAGCTTGTGAAAAAGTATCCGACCGTGCTATCGGCTACGGCATGCCGGGCTATACTGTTGACGGTACAGATCCATTGGAAGTATATCGCGTCGTAAAAGAAGCAGCCGATCGTGCACGCCGCGGTGAAGGACCAACGTTAATTGAAACGGTTGCTTATCGTTTAACGGCGCATTCATCGGACGATGATGACCGCGCATATCGTACACCTGAAGAAATTGCCGAAGCAAAATCAAAAGATCCAATTTACTTATTTGCAAACTACTTAAAAGAAGTAGGCGTATTAACGGATGAGCTGGAAAAAGAAATTCATGATCGCGTCATGAAACGAGTGAACGAAGCGACGGACTATGCTGAAAAAGCACCATATGCACAACCAGAACATGCGTTGAAATACGTATACGCAGAGGAGGAATAAACATGCCTGTCATTTCATATATCGATGCCGTTACGATGGCTATTCGCGAAGAAATGGAACGTGACCCGCGCGTATTCGTACTTGGGGAAGATGTCGGAAAAAAAGGGGGCGTATTCAAAGCAACGCAAGGGCTATATGATCAATTTGGCGAAGAACGCGTCATTGATACGCCGCTTGCGGAATCTGCGATCGTTGGTGTCGGTATTGGCGCGGCGATGTATGGTTTGCGCCCAATTGCCGAAATTCAATTTGCCGACTTCATTATGCCTGCTGTAAACCAAATTATTTCCGAAGCAGCGCGCATTCGTTATCGTTCAAATAATGATTGGAACTGTCCGATTGTCATTCGTGCTCCATATGGTGGCGGCGTTCACGGAGCGCTATATCATTCGCAATCCGTTGAAGCGATTTTTGCGAATCAACCGGGATTAAAAATTGTCATGCCATCTACACCATACGATGTAAAAGGGTTATTAAAAGCGGCTATTCGCGATGAAGATCCGGTGCTGTTTTTTGAGCATAAACGAGCATATCGCCTCATTAAAGGGGAAGTGCCGACAGATGATTATGTGCTACCAATTGGTAAAGCAGACGTTAAACGTGAAGGGGAAGATATTACAGTCATTACGTACGGTTTATGTGTTCATTTCGCGTTACAAGCCGCTGAAAAATTGGCGCAAGAAGGCATTTCTGCCCACATTTTAGACTTGCGTACCGTATATCCGCTCGATAAAGAAGCGATTATTGAAGCGGCAAGCAAAACAGGAAAAGTGTTGCTTGTGACAGAAGACAATAAAGAAGGAAGCGTCATGAGCGAAGTGGCGGCAATTATTGCTGAGCATTGCTTATTTGACTTAGATGCGCCAATTATGCGCCTCGCTGGTCCAGACGTTCCAGCCATGCCATATGCGCCAACGATGGAAAAATTCTTTATGGTTAACCCAGATAAAGTTGAAAAGGCGATGCGCGAATTGGCGCAGTTTTAAGGAGGAGTGACGATGGCGATAGAGAAAATTACGATGCCACAGCTTGGCGAAAGTGTAACGGAAGGAACGATCAGCCAATGGCTTGTATCTGTTGGCGATCGCGTCAATAAATACGATCCACTTGCTGAAGTAATGACCGATAAAGTCAATGCAGAAATTCCATCTTCATTTGCTGGTGTTATTAAAGAAATTATCGCAAAAGAAGGGGAAACATTGCCTGTTGGTGCTGTCATTTGTACGATTGAAGTCGAAGGAGAAGGACAAGTAGAAGAAAAGCAAACGAGCGTGGAAAACGAATTGCCGCCGACGAATGAACAAGCGAATAAACAACCGATGAAAAAGCAAGGCGGTGAGCGCGGACGCTATTCGCCAGCTGTTCTTCGTCTCGCGCAAGAACATCACATCGATTTAACACAAGTGACAGGAACAGGTATGGGCGGTCGCATTACGCGCAAAGATTTACTCAAATTCATTGAGTCTGGTAACGTGCCAAAAGCGGATGCGCCAAAGCAAGTCGCCGAGCCGGTCCAACAAGCAGAAGTACCGAAACAGGAAATCGCACCAAAAGCAGAGGCACCAAAACAACAAGCACCGAACGTTCCTGTGCAAGCGGGCGACATCGAAATCCCTGTCACACCAGTCCGAAAAGCAATCGCGACAAATATGCTTCGTAGTAAACATGAAGCACCGCATGCGTGGACGATGGTCGAAGTCGATGTTACGAACTTAGTCGCTTACCGCGATTCCATGAAAGATGAATTTAAAAAGCGCGAAGGCTTTAACTTAACATACTTTGCGTTCTTTGTCAAAGCGGTTGCCCAAGCGTTAAAAGAATTCCCGCAAATCAATTCGATGTGGGCGGGCGACAAAATTGTGCAGAAAAAAGACATTAACATTTCGATTGCGGTAGCGACAGACGACGCCTTATTCGTTCCGGTCATTAAACATGCTGATGAAAAATCAATTAAAGGCATTGCGCGTGAAATCGCGGAATTAGCAGCAAAAGTACGCGCAGGAAAACTTCGCCCAGAAGATATGCAAGGCGGGACATTCACCGTCAACAACACCGGCTCTTTCGGCTCGGTGCAATCGATGGGCATTATTAACTATCCACAAGCAGCAATTTTGCAAGTCGAATCGATCGTCAAACGTCCTGTCGTGAAAGACGGCATGATCGCAATTCGCGATATGGTCAACCTTTGCTTATCGCTTGACCATCGCGTCCTCGATGGTTTAATTTGCGGTCGCTTTTTAGCGCGTGTCAAAGAAATTTTAGAAAACATGAATAAAGACAATACACCAATTTATTAAACGAAAAGAGGGTGTCCATTTAGGACCCCTCTTTCATTATATTATCCATTAATTACAATTGTTCGTTGCTCAAGCCATCTATATATACTACAATAAATATGAATGTTTCAAAAATTGAAAAGAAAGCGCTTTAAACGTCTTCAAAGGGGAGGGATTGTAATGGCGGATTTGTTGACGATGAAAAACGCCTCGTTTCCTATTCCGACATATGACGAATGGAAACAAGAAGCAGAAAAATCGCTGAAAGGAAAACCGCTTGAAAAGTTAGGGACAACAACGTATGAACAACTGCAAGTAAAACCGATCTATGTACAAAGCGACATACATGTAACTCTTGAGCAATATCCGGGGTTTCCTAGCTATGTGCGTGGGACGGAGCCAGATGGGTATATGAAAAAGCCGTGGGCAATCAGTCAAATCATTTCTGCTAAAAGTCCTAAGGAATGGAATGAAATCGCCACATACGATATCGCAAGAGGACAGACGGAAATTCATCTTATTTTAGACGAGCTTCGATTTTCTATCACATCGCTAGCGGATGTCGAAACGATGTTTTCTAGCATTTCGCTTTCCGATTATTCGATTCGTCTCGATGCAGGGGCATGTTCATTGTCCGTTTTGGCGCTGTTTGTCGCTTATTTCCATAAGCAACAACTTTCGCTCGATTCATTGCGCGGAACAATCGGCATGGACCCGCTTTCGGCATTAGTGATAGAAGGAGAACTTCCCACGTCGCTTTCGACGCTGTATGACGTGATGGCGGATGTGACGAAATGGGCGAAAGAACAGATGCCTCATATAAAAACGATCATCGTTCACGGAGAGCCGTATCATCACGGTGGGGCGAATGCGGTGCAAGAGTTAGCGTTTTCGTTTGCGACTGCTGTCGAATATATAAACGAATGTTTAAAGCGTGGGTTGACGGTCGATGAAGTGACCGAACGAATGAGTTTTTCGTTTGCGATCGGCGCTGACTTTTTTATGGAAATTGCAAAACTGCGCGCGGCTCGTGCGATGTGGTCGAATATTGTTCAAGCGTTTGGTGGCAGCGAACGAGCACAAAAAATGTCGCTTCATGCGCGAACGTCGCATTTCACGAAGACGGTGTATGACCCATATGTGAACATGCTTCGGGCATCCGCAGAAGCGTTTGCCGCGATTGTCGGTGGGGCGAATAGTTTGCACGTTTCCCCGTTTGATGAAGCGATTCGACCAGCGAATGAGTTTTCACGAAGAATTGCCCGTAATACACAATTGATTTTACGAGAAGAAGCACATATCGGGAAAGTCATCGACCCGGCTGGCGGTTCGTATTACGTTGAAACGTTAACGGCACAAATCGCAGAAGCTTCATGGAAGCTATTTCAACAAATCGAAGCGAAAGGCGGCATGACAAAAGCGCTTGAAGCAGGATTTGTGCAAGTAGAAATCGAAAAAATTGCCAAGTTGCGCGAACAAAACGTCAAAATGCGCAAAGAACGAATCATCGGCACAAACATTTATGCGAATGTAGCAGAGCCAACACCGAATATCCAATCTGCATCGCCGACAAAAGATGAATCGTATGATGGAGAAACGATGGAGCGGAACGGAAATTGGGTAGAGAGTGCCATTGCTTTCGTCCGTCGTCGAGCGATCGCTCGAGGAATTGATGCTGCGCTCGCGATGACCGGTCCGTCGATTGCCATTCCCCCAGTTCGCCAATGGCGCCTATCTGAGCCGTTTGAGCAACTACGTCAAGCAGCGGAGCGGCATTTAGAAACGAACGGAAAGCGTCCAACCGTGCACCTCATCAATCTCGGTGCTATTGCCCATCATAAAGCGCGTGCTGACTTTATGACCGGCTTTTTTGAAGCAGGTGGATTTGCTGTCGTGAAAAATGATGGCTATATGTCGGTTGACGAGGCGATAAAAGGAGCGTTAGAAGCAGACGGAACGCACTATATCATTTGCGGAACGGACGAAAGCTATATGGAAGCAGTTCCAGCGATTGCGAAAGCATTAAAGGGCGTGAATCCGCCACGAAACGTCTATGTCGCTGGAAAACAACCGCTGGAAATCGAAACTGCTTTTATAGAAGCAGGGGTGGACGGATTTATCCATATCGGTTCTAATTGCTATGAAACGCTTGTGGTGTTTATGAAGGACATGGGGGTGGCTTTAGATGGAGCGGAAAGTTGATTTTACGAATATTCCTTTCCAACGAAAAGGCGATACGGTGAGCGAACAACAATGGAAGCAGGCTATCGAAGAAAAGCTGAAAACATCCATTGACGACCTTTTCTTCCAAACAAATGAGCAAATTGCGCTTAAACCGCTATATACAAAAAAAGATATCGAAGGATTTGATTTTCTCGATTATATGCCAGGCATTCCGCCATATTTGCGCGGACCGTACCCAACAATGTACGTTGTTCGACCTTGGACGATTCGCCAATACGCAGGTTTTTCCACCGCCGAAGAAAGCAACGCCTTTTACCGCCGTAATTTAGCCATGGGGCAAAAAGGGTTGTCGGTTGCGTTTGACCTTGCCACCCATCGCGGCTATGATTCTGACCATCCACGCGTCGTCGGCGACGTCGGCAAAGCAGGGGTCGCTATCGATTCGGTACTCGATATGAAAATTTTATTCGATGGCATTCCGCTTGATCAAATGTCCGTATCGATGACAATGAATGGGGCTGTGCTCCCGATCATGGCGTTTTACATCGTCACTGCTGAAGAGCAGGGAGTGACGCAAGACAAACTGTCCGGTACGATCCAAAACGACATTTTAAAAGAATATATGGTGCGCAATACGTACATTTATCCGCCAGAAACATCGATGCGCATTATCGCTGACATTTTCGCCTATACCGCAAAATATATGCCAAAATTCAATAGCATTAGCATTTCCGGCTATCATATGCAGGAAGCTGGTGCGCCGGCGGATATTGAACTTGCCTATACGCTTGCCGATGGGCTTGAGTATGTGCGCACAGGCTTAAAAGCAGGTATTGACATCGACTCGTTCGCGCCACGTCTGTCGTTTTTCTGGGCAATTGGCATGAACTATTTTATGGAAGTAGCAAAAATGCGGGCAGCGCGTGTGATTTGGGCGAAAATGATGAAAACATTTGAGCCGAAAAATCCAAAGTCGTTAGCGTTGCGAACGCATTCGCAAACATCAGGTTGGAGTTTAACCGAACAAGACCCGTTCAACAACGTTGTCCGCACGCTCATTGAAGCGCATGCAGCAGCGATGGGGCATACGCAGTCGCTTCATACGAACGCGCTTGATGAAGCGATTGCGTTACCGACTGATTTTTCTGCACGCATCGCTCGCAATACGCAGCTTTATTTGCAGGAAGAAACGGGCATTTGTCGCGTCATTGACCCGTGGGCAGGCTCGTATTACGTCGAAACGTTGACGAACGAACTAATGAAGCGGGCGTGGAAGCATATTGAAGAAATCGAAAATCTCGGTGGGATGGCGAAAGCGATTGAAACAGGATTGCCAAAAATGCGCATTGAAGAAGCAGCGGCAAGACGGCAGGCGAAAATTGATTCTGGGGCGGAAACGATTATTGGTGTGAACAAATATCGTCCGGACAAAGAAGTGCCAATCGACATTTTAGAAGTCGATAATACCGCCGTCAGAGAGCGGCAAATTGAAAAATTAAAGCAATTGCGCGCTTCACGTGATGAAGAGCGCGTGCAGCGGGCATTAGATGCCATTACAAAAGCAGCGGAAACAGGGGAAGGAAACTTGCTTGAATTAGCAGTTGAAGCCGCTCGTGCTCGTGCGACGTTAGGTGAAATTTCGGATGCCATTGAAAAAGTAGCAGGGCGACATAAAGCGGTCATTCGTTCCGTTAGCGGGGTATATAGTGCTGAGTTTACGAACGAAGAAGAAATTGCGCGCGTGAAAAAAATGACGGATGAATTTTATGAGCTAGAAGGAAGAAGACCTCGCATTTTAATTGCCAAAATGGGGCAAGATGGGCACGACCGCGGGGCAAAAGTGATTGCGACCGCATTTGCAGATTTAGGGTTTGACGTTGATATCGGTCCGCTCTTTCAAACACCAGAAGAAACGGCTCGGCAAGCGGTTGAAAACGATGTGCACGTCGTTGGCATGAGCTCGCTTGCTGCAGGGCATAAAACGTTGTTGCCGCAGCTTGTTGAAGAGTTGCGAAAATTAGGTCGGGAAGATATTATTGTCGTTGTTGGTGGGGTCATTCCACCACAAGATTACGCATTTTTATATGAACATGGCGCAGCTGCCATTTTCGGGCCAGGTACAATCATCCCGGTCGCAGCGCAAAAAGTATTGCATGAAATTTATCGACGACTCGGTTATGAGGAAGTGAGCGAATGAACGATGAGCGAACATCTCGACCAGAATGGGCTGATGACGGAAATACGTTTGCTACATCATACATCAAAGGAAGCGACAATGTTCATGCATCAAAAGAAAGACGGTGGGTGAAAAGAAAAGAACGTTCAGTTGAGGAATACGTCGCAGGGATATTAAATAACGAACGCACCATTTTAGCGCAAGCGATCACGCTTATTGAAAGCAATGCAGCAAAACATACAGAAAAAGCTCAGCGCATATTGCATGAGCTCCTTCCTTATGTCGGGCGTTCTATTCGCATCGGTATTACCGGTGTGCCGGGAGCGGGAAAAAGTACGTTTATTGAAGCGTTTGGACAGTTTTTATGTGGGAAAGGTCATCGTGTTGCCGTATTAGCTGTTGATCCGAGCAGTTCTATTACAGGAGGAAGCATTCTTGGCGATAAAACGCGCATGGAAAATTTAGCTCGCCATCCGCGTGCGTTTATTCGCCCGTCGCCATCGGGTGGCACGCTCGGGGGCGTGCATCGAAAAACGCGTGAAACGATGTTGCTTTGTGAAGCAGCAGGATATGATATTATTCTTGTTGAAACGGTTGGTGTGGGCCAAAGCGAAGTGGCAGTGCGCGGCATGGTTGATTTTTTCTTATTGCTCGCCTTAACGGGCGCCGGCGATGAGCTGCAAGGAATGAAAAAAGGAATGATGGAGCTTGTCGATGCGATCGTCATTAATAAAGCAGATGGCGATAATAAGAAGAAGGCGGAGCTAGCGAAAGAAGAATATAATCAAATTTTACATTACTTGCGCCATGCGACGAAAGGTTGGGAGACGAAAGCATATACATGTTCTTCTCTTTATAAAGAAGGAATTGAACAAATTTGGGAAGTAATTGAACGGTTTGTGCAAACGACAAAACAATCTGGCGTGTTTGAGGAACGAAGAAAGGAACAGATGAAAGATTGGTTGCATGCGATGATTAAAGATTATTTGCATATCCGCTTTTTTCATCATCCGGCTGTACAGCAACAGTTGCCGAACATCGAACAAGATGTGATGGAAGGGAAACAGCCGGTCACAATGGCCGCTCAGCAATTAATTCGTTTATATGAGCAAACGTAAAAGGTGTCCGTGATGGGCACCTTTTATATTGGATATGTTATAATGAGGGCGGAGTGTGATACTTATGTTAAAAATTGGTTATCGGACAGTGAAAACAGCGATTGGAACGGCGAGTGCCATTGCGCTTGCCCAATCGTTACACCTTGAAAATTTCGCTTCTGCCGGCATTATTACAATACTTTGTATTCAAGTGACGAAAAAAAAGTCGTTGCATACGGCACGCGCTCGATTTGTTGCCGGTTTGATTGGCTTGCTGTTTTCATTTCTCTTTTTTGAAGGGCTTAGTTATCATCCGCTCTCGATCGGTTTATTGTTGTTGTTTTTTATTCCGACGACCGTTTCGTTAAAAGTAACTGAAGGGATTGCAACAAGTGCGGTTATTATTTTGCACGTATATATGGCAAAAACGATGACGTGGCATCTCGTATATAATGAAGTGATGTTAATGATTATTGGAATCGGCATCGCTTTACTTGTCAATATGTACATGCCGAGCGTTGAAAAAGATTTAAAAGAGTATCAACGTATTGTAGAAGATTTATTTCGCATCATTTTTAAAGAAATTGTTCATTATTTACGGACGAATGAAAGTTTATGGGACGGAAAAGAAATTGCGTTAGCGAGCGATACGTTAAAGCAAGCAAAGGCGCTTGCGTTGCAAAATATTGAAAATCATTTTTTGCGCAATGAAGATTATTATTACCGATATTTTCGTATGCGCGAACGGCAATTTGAAATTATTGAGCGGATGTTGCCGCTTATTAGTTCCATGACATATACAGTCGAGCAACGCAATATGATTGCTGATTTTATCGATGAACTAAGCGATGCGATTCATCCGGGAAATACAGCGGATCGTTTTATTCGGCAACTTGAGGAGATGAAAAAGCAGTTTCAACAAATGCCTTTGCCAAAAACGCGGGAAGAATTCGAAGAACGAGCTGCTCTTTTACATTTTGTGAAAGAGATGGAGCAATATTTAATCATTAAAAGCCAATTATAACGGTATGATCGCTTTTTTTTGATGCACAATAATTGAAAAAGGGTGAGACCATGCCGCTTTTGTTTGCTTTTTTTCTTTTTATTTCGCCGCTTTGGCCGCTTGGAGACAATCCGCGCGTTGGCGATCCGATGATCATTGTCAATAAACAAACGAATCAACTTGCTTTCATTCGCAACGGGAAAATTGAACGCATATATCGGGTGGCGACAGGAAAAACGAATGCACTCACACCAGAAGGGTTATTTATCGTTACGGTGAAGGCGGTGAACCCGTATTATCGGAAAAAAAACATTCCGGGGGGTGCACCGAATAACCCACTTGGCACGCGCTGGATCGGATTTGATGCGCGCGGGACAGATGGACGAACGTATGGGATTCATGGAACGAATCGACCTGAATCAATTGGACGTTATATAACAGAAGGATGTGTACGTATGCACAATCGCGATGTCGAGGCGTTATACCCAAACGTGCCATTAGGGGCGAAAGTAGCGATCGTGAAAACAAATGAATCGTTCCAGCAGCTCGGTAAAAAGTATGGGGCGCTGAAATAAACAAAGAACAAGCTGACCGAATATGGTCAGCTTGTTCTATATCCACATGCTTAATCCAGCGAGCAAAGAAGTCAAAAGCATTGAGCCGAGCATTAAATAAACAACAATTTTTTGCACTTTTTTTGAATGCATATTCCTCACCTCTTGCTTCCTATTGTACAAACATGCTGTTCGGCAAACAAGCAGGAAAAATGCAAAAAAAGAAGGAAAAAAGAAAAAAGATGTCGAAATACATAGGTGGTTTGCAACCGAGAACAACAAAGGGGTGGGGTCATGGAAGTGAAAAAAGTCGATCATATTGGCATTGCAGTCAAATCGTTAGACGAGGCGCTTCCGTTTTATACGGATACGCTCGGCTTATCGTGCATTGGCATTGAAACGGTCGAATCAGAACAAGTACGAGTAGCGTTTTTAAAAGTCGGCGATGTCAAGCTTGAACTGCTTGAGCCGCTTTCTGAACATAGTCCAATTGCTTCTTTTATTGAAAAAAGAGGTGAAGGTATTCATCATGTCGCGCTTGGGGTTGATCATATCGAACAGCGCATCGAAGAGTTAAAGAATAACGGCATTCGTATGATTCACGAGCAACCGAAGCGCGGTGCAGGCGGTGCACGCATCGCTTTTATGCATCCGAAATCAGCCCACGGCGTGCTGTATGAGCTTTGTGAAAGGGGCGGTGGGCGATAATGGATATGTACGATAAAATTAACGAGCTATATGACCGTCGCCGGGAAATTGAGTTAGGCGGTGGCGACGATAAAATTGCAAAGCAACATGAGAAAGGGAAATTAACAGCCAGAGAGCGCATTGACCTTTTATTAGATGAAGGGACGTTTGTTGAGTTAAATCCATTTATTGAACATCGCTGTACCGATTTTGGATTAGCAGAGAAAAAAGGTTCAGGTGATGGAGTTGTCACAGGATACGGTAAAATCGATGGACGAACAGTATTTGTCTTTTCGCAAGATTTTACTGTATTCGGTGGCGCCCTTGGGGAGATGCACGCGAAAAAAATTGCGAATATTATGGATTTAGCTGCAAAAACAGGGGCTCCAATCATTGGATTAAACGATTCTGGCGGTGCCCGTATTCAAGAGGGAGTACTATCGCTTGATGGCTACGGTCATATTTTTTATCGAAACTCGATTTATTCAGGCGTCGTTCCACAAATTTCTGTCATCATGGGGCCATGTGCAGGAGGGGCCGTCTATTCCCCAGCCATTACCGATTTTGTTTTTATGGTCGAAAAAACGAGCCAAATGTTTATTACGGGACCGAAAGTGATTGAAACGGTGACTGGAGAAAAAATTAGTGCAGAAGATTTAGGTGGGGCGCGCGTTCATAATACGATTAGCGGAAATGCTCATTTTTCAGGAGCGACAGAAGAAGACGTACTTGCCCAAGTGCGACAGCTATTAAGCTATCTTCCACAAAATTGTCAAGAAAAGCCGCCCGTTGCACCTGCACCAGAGAAAAGCGATTACCGTTCCGATTTAGCGGATGCTATTCCTATTGATGCGGTACGTCCATACGATGTGCGAAACGTCGTGTTGCAAGTCGTTGACGAAGGATCATTTATGGAAGTACAAAAAGATTTTGCGAAAAATATTGTCATCGGTTTTGCCCGCATAAAAGGGGAAGTTGTCGGACTTGTATGCAACCAGCCGAAGTTTATGGCCGGGGGGCTTGATATTGACTCATCGGATAAAGCGGCGCGCTTTATTCGCTTTTGCGACTCGTTTAATATTCCGATTATTACATTTGAAGATGTGACGGGCTTTTTCCCAGGAGTCAAACAAGAGCATGGGGGAATTATTCGCCACGGGGCGAAAATTTTATATGCGTATTCGGAAGCGACCGTGCCGAAAATAACGGTTATTTTACGGAAAGCATATGGCGGAGCATACGTTGCATTAAACAGTAAATCGATCGGAGCGGATGTCGTATACGCATGGCCAAATGCAGAAATTGCCGTTATGGGACCACAAGGGGCGGCGAACATTATTTTCGCAAACGACATCGAAAATAGTCCGACCCCAGAAGAAACGCGAGCGCAAAAAATTGAGGAATATCGCGACAAGTTCGCCAATCCTTATGTCGCAGCAAAATACGGCATGGTCGATGACGTCATCGATCCGCGCGATACGAGAATTAAGCTCATTCAAGCGCTCGATATGCTTCGTTATAAACATGAAGAACGTCCGAAAAAGAAACATGGGAATATTCCTTTGTAAGTACATACCGCCAGTTGTTTGGCGGTATATGTTTTTTGAAAAATAATCGTACGTTTCGCAAACGATATAAAAATCCGTTATACTTAAAGATGAGTACATACATAGGAGGATGCGAGATGGTCAATGAGCAGCGTTTAGTTGATGAATTTTTGGAGCTCGTACAAATTGATTCCGAAACAAAATATGAGCGTGAGATTGCAGATGTGTTGAAAGCGAAGTTTGAAGCGCTCGGTTTACACGTTATTGAAGATGATACGACAGCACAAACAGGTCATGGTGCAGGAAACTTAATTTGCACATTGCCAGCGACAAAAGAAGGGATAGATCCGATTTACTTTACATCACACATGGATACGGTTGTGCCAGGAAAAGGGGTCAAGCCGTCCATTCAAGATGGATATATTGTGACAGATGGGACAACGATTTTAGGAGCGGACGATAAGGCAGGACTTGCTGCGATGTTTGAAGCGATCCGCCTGTTAAAAGAAAAACAAATCCCTCATGGACTCATTCAATTTATTATTACTGTTGGTGAAGAGTCGGGGCTCGTTGGGGCGAAGGCGCTTGATCCGTCGCTCATTCAGGCGAAATTTGGCTATGCGTTAGATAGCGATGGCAAAGTCGGACAAATTATTGTAGCAGCTCCAACGCAAGCGAAGTTGAAAGTGACCGTTCACGGAAAAACAGCGCATGCGGGTGTTGCCCCAGAGCGCGGCGTATCAGCTATTACAATCGCCGCGAAAGCGATTGCGCAAATGCCGCTCGGTCGCATTGATGAAGAAACAACCGCAAACATCGGTCGCTTTGAAGGTGGAACACAAACGAACATCGTTTGCGACCGCGTTGATATTTTAGCTGAGGCACGTTCGCTCGTTCCGGAAAAAATGGAAGCGCAAGTCGCAAAAATGAAAGAAGCGTTTGAACGCGTAGCGGAAGAAATGGGCGGTCGTGCAGATGTTCATGTGGAAGTGATGTATCCAGGATTTAAATTTGGCGACAGCGATCATGTTGTTGAAATCGCAAAACGAGCAGCTGAACAAATTGGTCGTCCATATGAGTTGTTACGTAGCGGCGGCGGCAGCGATGCGAACGTCATTGCCGGATTTGGCATTCCAACGGTCAATTTAGCGATTGGTTATGAAGACATTCATACAACAAATGAACGTATGCCAATTGAAGAACTTGTCAAAGCAACGGAAATGGTCATCGCTATTATTGAGGAAGTGGCTGCAAGGAGGTGAGATGATGAATAAAGTCGTCGTTTTCCAATTGTCTAACGAACAATATGCTATTCCAGTTGAACATGTCGTTTCCATCGAAAAAATGAGCCATCCGACGATCATCCCGGGAATGCCTTCGTATATGCTTGGCGTTGTGCGCATTCGCGGTGAACTCGTTCCCGTGTTAGATACATTGCAAATTTTATATCGCCGTCCATATACAGAAACAGAAAAAACGCGGCTTGTCGTTGTGCATACGAGCGATTTACACGTAGCATTTATCGTAGATGATGCAAAAGAAATCATTGATATTCCACCACATATGATGAAGCAAGTGAATATGCTTGCTTATCAGCAGACGCCATATTTCATCGGCATTGCGAATTTGCCTGATCGGCTGATTACGGTAATTGATCCGACAATATTGTTCGATCATTTAGAAGGATCAAGTAAGATTAAAGAACATATAAAAAATGAGAAACAGAACACTTGAACGAGAAAAGATGATTATGGTATGTTCTTTTTTGAACAATCAAAATATAGAAAGGAACGTTTGCTATGGCGAAACAACAAATTGGTGTGATCGGTTTAGCGGTCATGGGAAAAAACTTGGCGCTCAACATTGAAAGCCGCGGTTATTCCGTTGCCGTATATAACCGTTCACGTGAAAAAACAGACGAGTTTTTAAAAGAGGCGGAAGGGAAAAACATCGTCGGTACATATAGCATCGAACAGTTTGTCAACGCGCTTGAGAAGCCGCGCAAAATTTTATTAATGGTAAAAGCAGGTGCCGCAACAGATGCAACGATTGAACAATTGAAGCCGTATTTAGAAAAAGGCGATATCGTCATCGACGGCGGCAATACGTATTTTAAAGATACGCAGCGCCGCAATAAAGAACTTGCGGAACTAGGTATTCATTTCATCGGCACAGGTGTTTCAGGCGGAGAAGAAGGGGCGCTAAAAGGACCTTCGATTATGCCAGGCGGACAAAAAGAAGCGCACGAACTCGTCCGTCCGATTTTTGAAGCGATTGCGGCAAAAGTCGATGGCGAACCGTGCACGACATATATCGGTCCAGACGGTGCAGGCCATTACGTAAAAATGGTGCATAACGGCATTGAATATGGCGATATGCAATTAATTGCCGAAGCATACTTTTTATTGAAGCATGTGCTCGGCTTAAACGCCCAAGAGCTTCATGAAGTATTTGCCGAGTGGAATAAAGGAGAATTAGACAGCTATTTAATCGAAATTACGGCAGACATTTTTACAAAAATCGATGAAGAAACGGGCAAGCCGCTTGTTGATGTCATTTTAGACAAAGCAGGGCAAAAAGGAACAGGAAAATGGACGAGCCAAAACGCGCTCGATTTAGGCGTTCCGCTTCCGATCATTACTGAATCGGTATTTGCTCGCTTTATTTCCGCGATGAAAGAAGAACGCGTGAAAGCAAGCAAGCGATTAGCTGGACCAGCAGTGAAGCCGTATGAAGGCGACCGCGCGCATTTCATCGAAGCTGTTCGCCGTGCGCTTTACATGAGCAAAATTTGCTCGTACGCCCAAGGCTTTGCTCAAATGAAAGCCGCATCAGAAGAATACAATTGGAATTTACAATACGGCAATATCGCGATGATTTTCCGCGGAGGCTGCATTATTCGCGCGCAATTTTTGCAAAAAATTAAAGAAGCGTACGACCGCGACCAAGCGCTTCCAAACTTATTGCTTGACCCATACTTTAAAGAAATCGTCGAAAACTATCAACAAGCGCTTCGCGAAATCGTCGCAACGGCAGCGATGCGCGGCATTCCAACACCAGCGTTCGCAAGCGCATTAGCTTACTATGACAGCTACCGAATGGAAACATTGCCAGCGAACTTGATTCAAGCGCAACGCGACTACTTCGGCGCCCACACGTACGAGCGCATCGACAAAGAAGGCGTGTTCCATACCGAATGGTTGAAATAAACGAACTCCCTAGGGCAAGTGGCTCTAGGGAGTTATACTATTGGTAATTTTGTTAAAATATTATAAAAATTCTAAGTAAATTATTGACATATCTTTTTTTTTACAATGTACGTGGATGTATATCAATTCCCTATTACAGTTCTAAATATTTAACAAAGTTAGTCTTTGTAGTTTGTAACATAGGAGCGGCTTGTTTTGAATGATGAGTACAATATGGGAAAGGATTATGTATGGATGAAATGGTTTTCTATACTATTCCGAATGATAGCAAATATGAAATTAGACGTTGCCTTGATTTCTATTTATTTGGGTATTCTCGTTTTTTATTGCATAAACCCATATACAATAAATCCAGCTGAGTTTATCTTGTACAAGAAGTATTTGCTTCCTATCGGAGTTGTTGTCTGGCTGTTGGCAAGTTTTCGCTTACATCTTTTGATTATGACCTCAACTCCAGTTGATTGGATTTTGATGAATCATATCATACAAAAGCCGAAAAAGATCATCGTTAATCAAATAACTATTCTATTCGCATGTTTTTTGATATTACAAATACTGATCGCAGGGGTTGTGGCAAGTACGATTGTTGTGAACTATTCGGCAGGTTGGGATCTTTTTAAGTTTCTTTTTCGGTTGTACTGGCTTTGTTTTATTCTTCCATTCATATCGGTTTGGCTCATCGGACTACTTATCAGCACGATTGATGCATACTATTCTCATAAAAAAGCAATGTTGCTCCTCGGTGTATTTCTTCTATGGATTATGACATTATTTTCCCTTGAATATAGTCCGTTTCAAGTGTTTATTGAAAATCGCTTTTCTTATATTGATCCTTTATTTAGTCTGACTTTTCTAAAAGAAAATGTATGGATTCAGTTGGTATATGTTGTTTGTTCGATAATGATTTAGGGATGTGCATGACGGCACTTCCCTGATTTTACTTGTTCCATATCCAAAATTAGTATACACTCTTCAAGGAAAGAGGTGAGCAGTCATGAGATGGAAATTTCTTTTTGTATTTTATTTGAAGCGCATGTTCAAAAGTAAATTATACGCTAGTGCTAGCATCTTATTCTTTGTTTTGTTGATTGCTAGACTTATTTTGTTCTTTTCAGATCCGTATGATATGGAAGCGTATGGACAACTACCACATGAAGTTTTTATGCTTGTACAAATGATATCGATCTTTTACATTATTTTTTTCTATCTTCTTCATTCAAAGGAGCTTCTTTATGGCGTTCAGTCATTTTTTACAGACGGATATCGGATTATGTGGGAAAAAATAAGTGCAATGTTTACCGCTCATATGTTGTATCAAGGAGTTATGGTAATGTGTTCTTATCTCGTTTTTGCCATTGTTTATTTTTTTGTAGGCATTGAGCCTTCCAATATTTATCTGTCGTTGTTTCGATTTCTTGTCGTTTATATGTTCGGTCCGCTTGTGCTTAGCAGTATGTATGGCTTGATTGTGGCGATGTTATTTGGGACGAAAAAGATTAGTTTTTTTGCAGTACTGATCTTATGGATTATAACTGGACCGATGACGACGGAGCTATTTATTCATTTCTTTATAAAGGTTCACGCGAACGACTGGAAATCTCTTCTTTTTATAGGTAAGCATGCTATTCAACATGTATATGACTCTTATATTGGTTTTCAAGTTGATCGTGGTAATGAATTAAAACTTTTCACATGGTTTCTTGTTTTTTTCGGCATCATTTCCATGTTGTCGCTTCGTTGGGTGCCCACAAAGAGGGAGCGGAATGCCGTCGTAAAAGTACTTCTAGTGTTGCCGCTTTTTGTTGTAGCGTCAGCTTATGGAGCTGTGCAATCAAATACAAAAGCGTTTACTCGAGCCGATCAAACGACCGAGATCGATGATTATCGAAAGATGAATGCGGATGTAAAAACAGACTTGCGGTATGATATCGAGTCGTACTCCATTTCATTGAACGAAAAACAGGCTACCGTGCATATAAAGTTCTCTCGCATGGAGACAACTAAGCCGACGTTTCAATTGTACCATGCTTATCCAATAAAATGGATTCAATCTAATCATCAACAAGTCGAATTTACAAGAAATGGTGATATTGTGACAGTTTACTTGCCTGAACGCACGTCTTCCCTCATTTTCCGCTATGACATCGTGGATACGAGCTTTATTCCTTATACGAATGGACGGACGCTTCTTCTTGCCGATAAAGCGTGGTATCCGAAAAAAAGGGAGTCACAAATGCTAACAGTATATGAATTTGAAATTATGGGAACTAATTATCGATTGACTGTGGATACATTCACGGATCGATTTTTTCCAAAAGAAAAACATGCTTTTGCGTTGAGAGTGGATGGTGATGTGCTATTTTGTAATCTACCGAAGCGTGGAGAGATTTACTACGGCAAGGCGCAGGCGGTCACGCTGATCAAAGGGCAAGGCAACCAACTTGTTTATAAAGGCTATCAGATTACATATCCAGCTGACTGGCCAGATATGGGAGAGAGGGTTTCAACGGTGGTATCGCAGTTGGAAAAGGCGTTTCAAGACGTGCGGCAACTTGCACAGACTGATGTTTCAATACTTCCAAAAAGAATTGTATTTTCTAGTTTTGGACTATCTTCGTTTATGACAGATGATCATCTTATTTATAATACTAATGATTTATATGCTATCGATCAATACATCTTAGATCGAAATTTTTATGAAGAAATACTTTTTCTTTCCGTGCCGCCGAAAGGTTCGTTGATCATGTACCACGAGTGGATTTCGTTGGCCACTCGATGGCTGATGCAAAAAAATGAGTTGTCCGCGATCGAATGGGTATCGAAAAGCTATCTATTCGTGGCACAGCCGCTGTCTGTGCAGCAACAGATTGAATCCATTTACAAAAGTTTTCAACCACTCAGCTTAGAACAAAAACAACAATTCCTACGAACATGGTATGAAAAAATGGATGAGACATGGACATGGGAACAAGTATTACAATTAGCAAAGGAGTCGGGAACCATTGGAGATTTACATTGAAGAACTGACGAAAGTCATCAAAAAGAAACATATCTTATCGGATGTGACACTTTCGATTTCGGGAATTTACGGATTATTAGGACCGAACGGTGCTGGGAAGACAACGCTCATGAAAATATTAGCGGGGCTGCTAGAGTTTGACGCTGGGGGCGTGTATCTTGGAGAAGAGGTGATTAGTACACGCAATCGTGTGAAGCGAACGGATCATATCGGGTATTTGCCGCAAGATTTCATGATTTATCCAGAGTTAAAGGTGTATGAGGTGCTCGAGCATATTGCAATTCTTCAAGGGGAGCATCCAGCGTCGTGCCAAAGTAAAATTAAGGACGTTGTCGAACAAGTGAATTTATCGGAACATATCAAAAAAAAGATGAGGGAACTGTCCGGCGGTATGCGCCGGCGCGTCGGCATTGCCCAACTGTTATTGCGCAAGCCGTCTGTGCTCATTTTTGATGAGCCGACAGCGGGGCTAGATATTCGGGAGCGCGTGCGGTTTCGGAATTTATTGAAACAGCTTGGAAAACGTCATACGGTTATTATTTCTTCGCACATTGTAGAGGATATTGAGTTTCTTTGCACGAAAATTGGCATTATTGACAAAGGAAGAGTTTTATTTGAAGGGGCTCCAGAGGAATTAAAGAAAAAAGCAGAACACTGCACATATGAAATTCATGTGTCGTTTGAAGAGCTTGATGAAGTCATGGCGACAAAGGAAGTAGTCCAAATGAGCGAAGAGCCATCACACGTTGTTGTGCGTGTATTATCCGATCAGCCCGTCGGTCAGCGGGTGAGCCCTCGGTTAATGGATGGTTATTTAGCTCTTTTAAAAGAGGCGAGTCCGAATGAATAAGTTTATTCACCTATTTAAATTTGATGTCAAGCTATTAGGGTATTTATATAGTTTTCCTTTTGTCATATACGTGCTGTGTATGTTGCTCATGTTGTCTTTTGCTGCCCGCTCCGATGATCCATTTATGCCATATATCGTTGTCCAAGGTATTGCTGTACCGATTGGCGGTTGGCATATTGTGTTTTTATACAACAGCCTTTACGAAGATGGAGCAACAGAAACGTTATTGCCTTACTATCGTAAAGTGTTTTTTATCGATATGATACGTTATGCAGCGTTGCATGGAACGTTCGTTTTCCTTCTTGTTGGCTTAACAGTATGGCTTAATGGTACGCAATTTTTCACGGTTCCCTTAATTATTCATCTAATGATGTTATTTATCTTTTATCAAATCGTTGGACTTGCTGTTTTAAGTGCTGTTCAAAGTTTAGATGTTGCGCTTGCGATCATAGCGATGTATACGTTTATGGAAGTGGCGACACAAGGAACGTTTATGCCATGGCCGCATATATTTATTTTTCGAGAACCTGTTGATTCGCTTTCAATGTTTCTTCCTTTGTTTTGGCTAATTATTGGTGTTTTTTTATCCATTGTACAAATATGGAGGACGTTCAAATAAGTTATCGTGTATAAGTGCATGAGCCTACTACGACAGCTATCGGATGGAAACATTGCCTCAAGCACAACGCGACTACTTCGGCGCCCACACGTACGAGCGCATCGACAAAGAAGGTATTTTCCATACCGAATGGTTGAAATAAACGAACCCTCTGGGGCAAGTGGCTCTAGGGGGGTTATAGTAATTTTGTTAAAACATTGTCTCTTCACTAAAAGTTGTACTTGATTTTTTTCATCATACTCCTCACTCATGTTTCCAAGGGGAAACAAGCAAACTAATATTTTTGCATATACCTGTTCAGAAAAGTGCACCATTTGTCAAGTACATGTTGTAGTGATAAGCGAGAAATTCCTAAAAATTAGTTGACTTTTTTTAAAAAAATTCTAAAATTGTAGTGAATTGTTTATTATGGAAGGAGGTGAGTGTATGCGAGTGAAAAGAAACGTTGTAACCACTTTGGTTATTTTAAGTTTACTAGCTGTAGGAAGTGCTAGTGCAGCGTCTTACGTCACTTATGCTACTACTCTTCCTGTGCTATCTGGTGATAAGTCTTTGGCTAGCGCTAACAAAACGAATAACAGCAAAAGCAAAGTGGAAAATTCAGTAGTTGGACAAGATTATAAAGCAAATATGTGGATTCAAAATGGTTCCACTAAAGTATCAGCGATAGCAACGAATGTCACCGACAATGATACACGCTATTTTACTGTGGATCAAAGTGCTGTCGGTAAAAAAGTATCTCTAATGGGAGAAAATGCAACTTGGACTTATGTGACCGTTGATATTTCAGGTAAGTTTTATGCAGATACTGAATAACATGTGAGCATCCCTATCTTGTAAGTTTCTAAGATAGGGATGCCTAAAGGAGCAGTGGCGGTATGTATGTGGAATTTTTAAAACTATATAAGTTGAATTAAAGATTTACAACTGAACACACAAACGATCGATCGTTT
>NZ_JBTZSY010000039.1:0-20574 GCF_054815885.1 Anoxybacillus sp. TBDG-1 | reverse complement strand
CTTAAGTATTGCCTTTTTTCGGATCATCGGACAATCAAATTTCCAATTTCGATGATGTTTCACCTTGACATATTACCGCAGGACTTTCCTTATATTATGCGTTGTTTAAAGAGAAAAAGAAAGAAAAGGTGTGTTCAACGATGCGAATTGAAAAAATTGAAGTAGATAAAAAAAATGTAGAACGTTTTTACGTCCATCTTGTCAAAGAAGATGGAGAGAAACAACTCTTTTCTGTTGATCAAGACGTATTGATTGAGTATCGGCTGAAAAAGGGAATGATAGTAACAGAAAAGCAATGGATGGAAATGATAAAAAAAGATGACGAAACACAAGCATATAAGATGGCGATTCGTTTTTTAGCTTACCGTATGCGTTCGAAACAAGAAGTTATGGATCATTTGAAAAAAAAAGGATTAGATCATAGGACGATCGAACAAGTAATTGGGAAGCTACAAAATGAGCGATATATAGACGATGAACAATTTGCCCATGCGTACGTACAAACGCAAGTGAACACAACGATGAAAGGCCCCTATATTATTTATAAAGAGCTAATGGATAAAGGAGTAAGTGAGGAAACAATCGCAAGGGCGATGGAACGTTATACGGAGGATATGCAACGAGATAAAGCGATCAAATGGATTGAAAAAATAAATAAGCAATCGAAAAAAAGATCGTATCAAGAACAAAAAACATACATTGCCCAACTGTTGCATATGAAAGGTTTTCCTTCGCATATTGTTGAAGCGGCAAAACAACATGTGACGGCAAACGATGAAGTGGAATGGGAAGCGCTCATGTATCATGGGGAAAAAGCGCATCGCCGCTACGAAACATATGACCGGTATACGTACGAACGAAAAATGAAGCAAGCATTATACCGAAAAGGTTTTTCACTTTCGTTAATTGAAAAATTTTTAGAAAAGAAAAAGGAGGACTAATTCCTCCTATTCCACAATGATTTCTGCTTGTCTGTTATATTTGTTTATAATTGTTTCAGCTACTTGTTTTGGAGAACGAAGGCGGGAGCGGTCTGGAATATGATCGGAATCGTCCCAAAACGGTGTATTCATCCCACCCATATATACAGCGGTAACAGCGACGTTTGTTTCCGCCAGCTCTTTCACAAGACTTTCACTAAAACCGCGCACAGCAAATTTACTTGCGACATATACACTTTCGTTTACTTTACCGCGCAAACCAGCTGTTGAAATAATGTTCATGATATTGGCTTCAGGTAACGTTTTGAAATATGGAAGAAACGCTTTTGTCATATATATCGTACCTTTGACGTTAATATTAATCATTTCGTGAATATGTTGCTCCGTCATTTGTTCAATTGCACCGAAATGGCCGATGCCTGCATTGTTAATAAGCATCGTAATGTTGTATGTATGACAAAGTGCTTCAGCTGTTTGGTGCACTTGTTCATAATTTGTAATATCAAGTGGGAAAGCGACTGCCTTTCCTTTACATGATTCAATTTGTTGTTGAACAGATTGTAATGGTGCTTTTCTTCTCCCGACTAAAATGATTTTGTACCCCTTTTGTGCGTATAAAAGCGCCAGTTCTTTTCCCAGCCCTGTCCCAGCTCCTGTAATAACGATACTTTCCACTATTTTCATCCTCCTGTATGTGATATATTTACAAAAACAAGGAAAACGTATACATAAACAGTTGTCAAGAAGTAGTCAAATGTTATTGTGAATATATGCACAAATATGTAGTATAATGTCTTATGTCATTATATTACAAAAAAGAAAGGGGAACAATATGAGCTTTTTACAAGTGGTCACAGCTTCTACACCGGTATTAGCTGTCTTTCTTTTTCTCGTTTTACTGCGTCTCCCAGCGGCAAAAGCGATGCCGATTAGTTTTTTAATTACTGTTGTTTTATCGTTGTTTGTTTGGAAAATGCCCGGCATTCAAGTGGCAGCTGCCACAATCGAAGGAGTCATTGTAGCAATCTCAATTTTATGGATTATTTTTGGTGCAATTTTATTGTTAAACACGTTGACAAAAAGTGGAGCGATGGATACGATCCGAAGTGGATTTTTAGGTATTACGCGTGACCGCCGTGTGCAAGTTATCATTATTGCATGGTTGTTTGGTGCTTTTATTGAAGGTGCAGCAGGGTTTGGAACGCCTGCAGCGATCGGTGCTCCGCTTCTTGTCGCCTTAGGTTTTCCGCCGCTTGCAGCGGTTGTTGTTGCCCTCGTTGCCGATAGTAGCCCTGTTTCGTTTGGAGCCGTCGGCACACCGATTATTGTCGGGGTTGATCAAGGACTTCGTGAAGGAAACTCTGTTGCTGAACGAGTGCAACATGTCATCGGAACAGCGGATTTATCATCATTTCTTCAAACATTAGCTAAACAAGCGGTGTCGTTTGATATTATTATCGGTACGTTTATCCCGCTTATTTTAGTACTTATTTTAACGCGCTTTTTTGGTGAAAATCGTTCGTGGAAAGAAGGATTGGAAATTTGGAAATTTGCCTTATTTGCAGGGCTTAGTTTTACCGTTCCTGCGTTTCTCGTTGCTTCTTTTCTCGGACCAGAGTTTCCATCGATGATTGGTGGACTAATCGGTTTAGCGATCGTCGTCCCAGCGGCGAAAAAAGGATTTTTATTACCGAAAGAGCCGTGGGATTTTAAGAAAACAGGTGCACATGAACAAGTAACGAACGTGCAAAAAAGCGACATGCCGCTTTTACTTGCATGGATGCCGTATATTTTAGTTGCGCTTATTTTAGTGTTGACTCGCCTTCAAAACTTACCGTTAAAAGCATGGCTTCGTTCCGTAAAACTACAGTTTAACAACATTTTAGGAACGAACATTAGCACATCGATTGAACCGTTATATTTACCGGGAACGATTTTTCTTGTCGTCATTCTCATTACAGTGTTTATGCATAAAATGAAGCGCGAAGATGTGGCGGCAACAATAAAAGAATCGTTATATACACTCATCGGTAGCGCCATTGCGCTCGGAACGGCGGTGCCAATGGTTCGAATTTTCATTAACTCCGGTATAAATGACGCAGGGCTTGCAAGTATGCCGATTGAGCTAGCGTCGATGGTCGCAGGGGCGGTTGGTGCGGCTTGGCCGTTGGCTGCCCCTTTAATCGGGGCGCTCGGTTCATTTATTTCAGGTAGTGCAACGTTTAGTAACATGATGTTTTCGTTATTTCAATTTAGCATTGCTGATCAAATCCAAGTGCCTCATCATATCGTTATCGCTGGACAAATGTTAGGGGCGAATGCAGGGAATATGGTTTGTGTATTAAACGTTGTCGCGGCAGCTTCCGTCGTCGGTTTAGCAGGAAAAGAAGGAACAATCATTCGTATGACGCTCATTCCGATGTTTTATTACGTATTGATGACCGGAATTTTTAGCCTTATTTTGATCTATGTATTTTAAGCTTCACTTATGGTACGATGAACATGAAGCTGTCATAAAGTGGAGTGAGAGGAATGGAACAAAAACGATATAGTGAAATGAGCGAATGGGAATTAAAACAAGAGATCGCCACGTTAATGGAAAAAGCCCGAAAAGCGGAGCAGATGGGAATGATGAACGAATACGCAGTATATGAACGGAAAATTGCGATGGCGAAAGCGTATTTGTTGAATCCAAATGATTTTCAACCAGGGCAATTTTATGAAATTGAAGGGGATCCGCAGTCGTTATTTAAACTTCAATATATGAACGGTGTGTTCGCATGGGGCTATCGTTTAAACGATCCAAACACAGAAGTCGCGCTACCGATTTCATTGTTAAAAAAAAGAGGTTGACATGCTCGTCAACCTCTTTTCATTTTAAATTTTCCGTTTGCTTACTTCAGAATGTAAAATCATTAAACTTTGCGATTGTTGTGTTTCACCGTTTACTTGCGCATGGGCGTGTTTCGGGTTTGCCCATGGTTGTGGAAAAGGATCGGAATAACGGTTATCATAAAATTTTTTACGCCAATGTTTCCCCATTTTATTCCTCCTCGATGTCGCCACGTTGACCTGATGCGTGCATGCGTTCTTGAGGGTGCGTATTAATCGTGCCATTTGCACGTTTCGATGCGTATTCCGCTTTTGCGCGTGGCTCACCTTCTAATTTTTCGTTGTTTTGGTTCGGAAAGCCGCGTTCTTTATTGCTCAATGTTAGTCCCCCCAGACGTTCATTTCGTGCTTTCAAAGCACACGTATAGTATTTGTCGAGAGGGATGACTTTACGCCTACTTTAGTTTGGAATAAGTTCTAGTTTTTTGCGCAATTTTTTCTCACTAAAAATCCAGCCTGTATATGAACTGACGATATTGAGGTTGCGATCGAGTTGTACGACCGCAACAAAAGGATAATAATCTTTGCTTCGATATCGTAAGTCAATGAAACGCACTTCATAATGATCGTCATATTCATGAACTTCCCAACGATATACGGGCGAAAACGACAAAAAGGCAGCTAAATTTTCATCTTGTTTTGCTCTTTCAATAACTGGGATATTTGGGATTGGACATTTTTCAAAGATGTCAAGTATATCAATTGTCCCGCTTTGTGCCCGCGCAACGTAAAAATGGGTCGATGTCGTGACAGCCAAATGCCACTCATTCCATTTTATTGTCGGTACGGTAATGATTTGTTCGACATCCGAGAACATTTGTTTTAATTTTCGTTTTATCGCTTGTTGTTGACGATAGCGAATGATATAGTAACCAATGAGCACGATATATACAGCAAGAAATGTATATCCAGCATGATGTCCGTTAAGCCATAAGACGACGCCAGCTAAGTGGACGATAAAAATAAACGGATCGAACGTGTTAATCATGCCGAGGGCGACCCATTTCTTTGAAAAAGGACGTAGCGCTTGCGTACCATACGAGTTAAAAATGTCAACAAATACATGTAAACTAACGGCAATCGATGTCCAAAGCGCCACGTGAAAAAAAGACGTATCATACACATAAAAAAGAACGACACTAATGAGCAACGTCCAAACAAATAAGGCAGGAATAGAGTGAGTGATGCCACGATGGTTGCGAATATATTTGGCGTTATTTTTTAATTTTAAAATCGTGTCGATATCAGGTGCTTGCGAGCCAGCGAGCGTGCCGATGAGCACAGCGTGAGCGAGTGTCGGATCATGAGCGATTGTTGGATTTAGCGTAGCTAATCCACCTAATGCAAACCCCATTAAAACGTGTGTACCAGTATCCAAATAAAAGGCCTCCTTTTTCCGATTGAACTTACTTTTAGTTTACCACCTTGGAGGAATGAACGTGAAAGAAAATTTACAACAAATATTGGCACATTTTCATATTGAGTCATTTCAGCGCGATTTAATTCATTGGTTTCAAGCAGAGAAACGCGATTTGCCGTGGCGTAAAGAAAAAGATCCATACAAAATATGGGTATCAGAAGTCATGTTGCAACAAACGCGTGTTGATACGGTCATCCCTTACTTTTATCAGTTTATCGAAAAATTTCCGACTTTAGACGCGTTAGCTGACGCGGAGGAAGAAGAAGTGCTGAAGGTGTGGGAAGGGCTCGGATATTACTCCCGTATTCGCCATTTACATGCAGCAGTAAAAGAAGTAAAAGAAAAGTACGGTGGATGTGTACCAGCGTCTAAGGAACAATTTTCTTCATTGAAGGGCGTCGGACCATATACAACCGGAGCGGTGTTAAGCATTGCTTACGATATTCCTGAGCCTGCGGTAGATGGAAATGTGATGCGGGTATTATCGCGCATTTTTTATATGACAGACGACATTGCGAAAGGGAGTACAAGAAAAAAGTTTGAACAAATTGTATCCCATATTATTGCCCATGACAATCCGTCTGACTTTAATCAAGCGTTAATGGAACTTGGCGCACTTATTTGTACGCCGAAAAACCCAAGTTGTTTATTATGCCCCGTTCAACGCCATTGTCGTGCGTTTGCAGAAGGGGTAGAAAAACAGCTGCCGATAAAAACGAAAGCGAAAGCGCCGAAGCACGTTGCTTTTCGAGCAATCGTGCTTGTTAACGAAGAAGGGCGTATACTAATTGAAAAGCGACCAAGTAGCGGATTGCTTGCGAATCTCTGGCAGTTTCCAAATGACGAACATGCTCCGACATTAAATGAGCAGGAATTTATAAAAGAAATAAGTGAACGATATCATGTTTTAATTCGCTCGATGGAACGAATCGGTACGTTTGAGCATGTATTTTCCCATATCGTTTGGCATATTGAAGCATATAAAGCAAAGGCACTTCAATTGCAAATCGATGAAAAAATGACCAAATGGGTAACAGCCGATGAACTAAAACAGTATGCTTTTCCAGTCATATATCAAAAAATATGGCAATCGTATGAGTAAAGGCATGCGCCTTTACTCATAAAATACGCGTGTCCCGTTCGTATATGTTGCTTCGTTTCTCTGTAAACCGCCTCTTGCCTCAATTTCTTCAATAATTTCGCGATGCATCGTTTGTCCTTCGCTATTTAAATACGGAGTTACTTGTTGAAGGGCGTGATGAAAAAACGCTAATTCGCTATCTTTCCACTCCCGTTTTGAAATCATTTGCAAGTGTGTTAAATCGCGTCCAATATACATTATTCTCACCTCTTTCATGTAGTTTGGAAAATGGAATAAAAATTATTCATACGGATATTTTTTGAGAAAATGATACAAAGTAATAAGCGTGGAGGTGAGTATTGTGAAACCAAACAAAACAGCAGCAGGAACAAACATTCAACATGTGAAACAACAAAATGCTGGCCAGTATGGAACAGAGTTTTCAACTGAAACAGATGTTCAACATGTGAAACAACAAAACGCAAAATCAGAAGCAAAGAAAAATCAATAACGCGCAAAGGGCATCGGTTTTCGTCCGATGCTCTTTTTCTTCCTCGCTTATTAACGTTATAATAATAGAGAAAAAAGCGTCGAATGAAAGTAGGGAATATGTATGGAGTATCCACAGACAGGGGCGATCATTCAAATTCATAGTTATAAACATGATGGCCATATCCATCGTGCATGGAAAGAAACGGTCGTTTTAAAAGGAAGCGGAGACGAAGTGATCGGTGGCAACGACCGTACACTTGTGACAGAATCAGATGGGAGAACGTGGGTGACGCGTGAGCCGGCCATTTGTTTTTTTTATGGAGAACATTGGTTTAACATTATTGCGATGATTCGTCCAGAGGGTGTGTATTACTATTGCAATATTAGCTCGCCTTACGTTTGGGATGGGGAAGCGCTGAAATATATTGATTATGATTTAGATATTAAAGTATTTCCGAACGGTCAATATGAAATATTAGATCGTGATGAATATGAACGACATCGCAAACAAATGGGCTACCCTGAAATTATTGATAAGATTTTAAAAAATAATATTCAAAAATTAATTCAATGGATTAAAGAAAAAAAGGGACCGTTTGCTCCTGAAGTGGTCGAACATTGGTATAAAAAGTTTATTATGTATGGAAAGTGAAAAAGATGTCCCCACGTTGTTGGGACATCTTTTTACTCTTGTTCTGGGGTAGGGACGACATGTTCTTCTTTATGGTAATGGTGAAAGCTTTCGATGAGTGTGTCTAAATGTTCAAGTTGGTGACTATATTCAATAATTGCCCCGATCAGAGGAAATAGTTGATAATTTTCTTGTTCGGCGCTTTGTTCAACATAATGGTTTAAAAACGAGTGAATTAATCCTTTTTTCCCAGAGCACGCTTCAGTCGCAAATTGTGATTGTGGATCGGATTTTGCTTTTCCAATGAACTTCAGCAATATTTGATCATGGTAATTTAATAAACAGTCAAGTTCGTTTTTTATAGCGTCTTGAAGTTGTGAAGATGTATGTGTCAATTCATTTTCTAAACGATGTAGCAGCTTTAACGTCTCTAAGGCGCGGTTTGTTGCGACAATCATTTGGCGATACAATACGAGTTTGCGCGATTTACTATATTTTTGCTTACGAAAATACGTTCGTTCTTCTTTATAAAGCAAATAAAGCTGATCAAGTTTCATCA
Source organism: Anoxybacillus sp. TBDG-1 (assembly GCF_054815885.1). Classification (NCBI taxonomy): domain Bacteria; kingdom Bacillati; phylum Bacillota; class Bacilli; order Caryophanales; family Anoxybacillaceae; genus Anoxybacillus; species Anoxybacillus sp. TBDG-1. Next base: position 12,558 of record NZ_JBTZSY010000039.1, on the reverse strand, counting down.
TATTTTCTTTTAATTTTTCAATGTCTTCTTTCAGCGAATGATGCTCAGATGCATGGCGAACGTTCATACGAATCCATTTCAAAATATGTTCCGTATATTCAACAATTTTTGTATATAGCTTTTTTTCATATTTTGGTGGGAGGAACACTAAATTCACGACAAACGCTGCAAGTACGCCTAGCATGATGGTCGAGAAACGAATAAGTGCAAATTCAATAAAATGCTGCTCTGTATATTCCATAATGGCAATAACTGTAACAAGTGCGACAGAAATAGAAGATTCTAAACGAAGACGAAGAAACAACGCGATAACTAAAATGGCAGTTAACCCGATAATAAACGGATCGTGTCCGAAAATAAGTGTAAAAACGATCGCGAAAATCGCCCCGATGACGTTAGCTTGTATTTGTTCAATTAAAGATAAGTATGAACGGTAAATCGTCGGCTGCATCGCAAATACAGCTGAAATGCCAGCAAAGACAGGAGAAGGCAATTGAAGTAATTTCGCTAAAACTAATGCAAATGTAATCGCAATCCCGGTTTTAAATACACGGGCTCCAAGTCTCATCGTCGCTCAAATTCCTTTCCTTTTTATCATCTTGTTAGAACAACAAACAAATATACATGTTTTTCATCAGTATATCAAGATAAAAGGAAAAAAATTAAAAGAACTGCCCCATTTTTTTGAGGCAGTTCTTTTTGACGTTTATTCCGTCGATACGGATGGATCGGCTTGTTCTTTTTTCGGAATGACTTGGAAAAAGTGTTGCTCTGGTTGTTGCAACAACGGTTGAAGTGTTGCTGCTTCGTCGTGCTGTTCATGTTCAATAAGCAATTGAATATATGTGCCAAGCAGTTCTTTGACGTCCGCTTTTCCTTTTTCGTTCAGCGGTTGAACCGTGACGTTCGCTCCTTTAGCGATTCGACGTTCAAGGGCCGCTTTCGTTAAGCCCATTTTTGGTTGATGACGCAAATAAACGACACCACCTGTCATCCCTGCACAAATCCACGGACCAGGGTCGCCGAGAACAAGCCCGCGTCCGTTTGTCATATATTCAAAGGCAAATCCTTTAATGTTTGCGTTGACGCCGATATTGCCATGTTCCATTTCAGGAATTGGTTTGGTCACTTGACCGCCGATAATCATATCGGCTCCTGATAAGCGAATGCCTGCACGTGCATCGGCATTTCCTTGCACGACTAATAGTCCTTTTTGCGCTCCGTATCCAAATCCTTTTCCGACCGATCCGTTGTAAAACTTGCCGTCTTTTCCTTTTGATTTGAAGACGAAGATACCGCCACCAAATGATGTTTTCCCAACACCATCTTGTGCTCCCCCGTCGACGTGAATATGAATGCCGGTGACGTTATACGCACCGAGCCCGTTGCCAGGTACCGATCCGTCTTTATAGCGTAGGGAAATATTCGGTAGCTTTTTATATGATCCATCTAATCGACCACGTACGCGATGACATGCGACACGGCTACCGAGCACGCGCTGTTCAGCTGTAACAGTTGAAAATTCCCGAGAACGATGCAAGTCCTCAACGTGGTAATCTAAATATTCAGCACCAGCAGCAACAGCGAGTTTTCCTTCTTTTGATGTTGCTGCTACTTCTTTTTGGTACCATTGACCGATGTCTAACGGTTTTAATAACGTCGTTAAATCGAGGCGATCTCGGCCGCGTGTTTGTTCAAGCAAATCAGAGCGACCGACAAGTTGTTGTAAGTTTGTATAACCAAGCGATGCGGTGAGCGCTTTAAGTTCTTCACCGAATGCGGTAAAGAAACGAACTAAGTTTTGTACTGCTTGCTCGAATTGTCTTGGAACGAAGCGACGCAAACCGTGTTCTTTTGCTTGTGCTTCCGATTCAATTTGCGTGGCGATTCCGACATGGCACGTATCTAAATGGCAACCGCGACATGTCGTACAACCGATTGCGATCATCGCTAACGTCCCAAAGCCGACGCGATTAGCACCGAGAAGCATTACTTTCATAACGTCCATCGCACTCTTTATGCCGCCATCTGCCCAAATTTCTACTTGATGGCGCAATCCTGCTTCTAAGAGAGCGTTATGCGCCGCTTTGACGCCAATTTCTACAGGTAAGCCAACGTGTTGAATGGCATGGATGCGTGCTGCTCCTGTACCGCCATCGAAGCCGCTTAGTGTAATAATGTCAGCGCCAGCTTTTGCGATACCGACAGCGATCGTTCCGATATTAGGGACGACGGGTACTTTTACCGCCACTTTTGCCTGGTCGTTTGCTGTTTTTAATTCTGCAATCATTTGGGCTAAGTCTTCAATCGAGTAAATGTCATGGTTGTTTGACGGTGAAATTAAATCAGAGCCGATCGTTGCGTTGCGTGCTTCAGCAATTTTGGCTGTTACTTTTGAGCCAGGCAAATGACCGCCTTCACCTGGTTTTGCTCCTTGCCCAATTTTTATTTCCAGTAAATTAGATGAATTGAGCAGTTCAGCATTGACGCCAAATCGTCCAGAGGCGACTTGTTGACCGCGTGTGCGCGGATATTTGCCGAGCATATCTTTAATTTCACCGCCTTCCCCGTTTAAACTAATCATATTGAGACGGTTGGCTGCTTCGGCATAAGCACGAAACGCAATTTCGTTTTGTGATCCGAATGACATCGAAGCGATCACAAACGGCAAGCTATGTTCACCGACCGAAATGTCGACATGTTCTTTTTTAGCTGGAACATTTGCCTGTTTTAAGTCCGTTAAATGGCGAATAGCTGTCGGTGTTTCGGTTTCAATTTCTGTTAACTTTTCACGATATTGATCGTATGAGCCCGTTTGTGCCACTTCGCCAATCGCTTTCCAAATGCGTGGGAATACGTGAAACGTTTTTCGTAACTTTGCTTGTTCGGTTTCAAAATCTTTTGCTCGTGCGAGCGCATCTTGTTTTAATGCCTCGAAATTTTGGGCAAGCGAATCTGAACCAAAAAAGTTCACGATATTTAATACAACCGCGACTTCTTCATGTAATCCGATAGACGAAAAGAGACGGCTATATCCGCGCAACTCATGAATACCGATCGTTGAAATGACTTTTTCGAGCCCTTTATTTAACGCTTGGAACAAATGAATGGCTGGTCGAGTTGACGAATCAGCAACTGTCGCAAACATCAAATACGGGCTAATGACATTTGCACCAAGTCCGTAAGCAACGATGAAATCATGCAACGAACGAATCGCTCCGGAACGAAGAAGAAGCGAACAATTTCTTCGTAAGTTTGCTTTTGTCAATGCTTGATCAATGGCCGATACGACAAGGAGTGGATCGATCCATAAATGTCCGTTTTGATGCGCTTTCGCGTCGTCAATGATGAGTAACGTTTTTCCATTTTCAACAGCTTCACATGCTTCTTTGCTTAAACGGACGAGAGCCATAGGAATCGTTTCATGTTCAGAAAAAGTTGATGATAGAAAGTACGTTAATTGTTTTTCTTCAAACGCATGAACGAGCTGGTCGTATGACGGCTGTTGCAATACTTCTGCACATTCGTTTCCGAGTTTTCCTTCGATTAAAATAGGTGAAAGAAGCTCAACGGTGTACGGATGTTCTTCGTTTGAGACGATACTTGGTCTTTTTCCAACGACAACGCGAGTAGAAAAATGTTCTGTTTCGCGGTCGCGGTCAATGGCAGGGTTTGTAACAACCGCAACACTTTCTTTTATGAAATCAGCAATATTTTTTCGTTCAGGATCGATCGCTGCGAGTGGAGCATCATGTCCGAGCGAGCGAATAGGTTCTGCGCCTTTTTCTGCCATTTGCTCAAGCAATTGAATATGTTCGCGATCCCAACCGAATGCAGCGTATTGTCCGTTATGCACTTTTGTTGGTTGGGCCATAAGTACGTATGTTTTTAACGTTGGTGTTTGGAGACGTTGGCGCATATTCTCGATGTTTAAACGACTTCGAATACGATTGTATACTTCTTGTTGATAATGTGCGTATTCATAAATATGAATCGTTCCGTCCGCTTGCCATTTTAAGCCGATTTTCTCTCCCGGTGCGAGCGGTTTTGGTTCTCCTGTATATTCGCAAGCTGGAATAATGCCCGGTTCAGAAGCAAATACGTAACGGTGCTCTGTTTCAATTTTCCAAAGTGGACGCAATCCAAGTGCATCGACGCTAAACACTGCCTCATCAGCATGACGCGAAATAATGCCTGCCGGTCCTTGGGCGAAATGTCCCCAAGCTTCGCGAATGTAAGTATATAAATCTTGTAAATGGGCTGGATAATGCTTGATTTCGTTTACAATCGGTGGGAATAAAAAGTCCATTGCTTCAAATAACGTATAGCCGTCGCGATAAATAAGCGTTTCCATCGTTCGGCTTAAGTCTTGCGAATCGCTTCCGCCGTTTGTGAGCGGAACGCCAATCATTGTTGCTTCTTCACGAAGTTTAGCAATCGTGTTAATTTCACCGTTATGACCTAGTACGCTAAACGGTTGAACGCGAAAAAAGTTTGACAGCGTATTCGTTGAATAGCGATTATGACCAAGCGTCATCGTTGATGCGACGAGCGGGCTTGCTAAGTCATGATAGTATTTTGGTAAAATATCTCCAGCACCCATTACTTTATAAATAGCATGGTGATTGCTTAACGAAGCGACATGAATATGCTCATCTTTTTCTATTTCAACAGTCAATTCAAATAACGTTTTAGATAATGTTCCTTTTTGATTTGGTAAAAGGGCAACTTGCCAAAACACCGGTTCTTCACGTAAAGCAATTGGACCGAGCGCTGAAGAAGATGTAACGCGGTCAGATTCGAAAATGAGCGTCAATTGAAATTGAGCAAACAATTGGCGCATACGTGCTTGTTTCTCTTCCACATTCGTTGTTCGTGTAATAAATATATGACCAACGATAAAATCATCGCGATCGACGAGTTGAGGATCAAGATGGGCAGCAGCAAATTTTTCTTTCCAAAGTGCTTTTGGAATGTCAATATGAATGCCGACGCCATCTCCTTCTCCGTTGATGAATCCAGCGCGATGATTCATTGTGACGAGGGCGTTAATACACGTTGTAATGTTTTCTCTTGTCGGAATGCGTCGTTTTTCAACCGCAGCGACAATTCCACAAGCATCGTGTTCATGTTCATAAAAGTGTTGAAATGAAGTTGGATTCCATTGTTGTTTCATAGCATGCGGCTTGCAAGCGACTATCGTTCGCTTCTCGCCTTCGCCACCTCCTACACAAAAACTTTTTTAAAAAATAAAATTTTCTAAATTTTATAGTTTATATTAACATGATCATGACAGAAAATCAATTATTTATTCATGTTTTTGGATACGATATTCAGTTTGTGTAACAAAACGTTCACGGAATTTGTAAGCGTTTTCATTTAATTTGAGCGTAAAAAAACGAGGTGGAACATATGTTCTCACCTCGTTATAATTGTATATTTATTCATTTTTTAAGGATTTAAATGCACGTTCTACCGCTTCAATTGTATATTCAATATCCTCTTCTGTATGAGCTAATGTAATGAACCATGCTTCATATTTTGAAGGAGCAAGGTTGATGCCTTGATGGAGCATGAGCTTGAAAAATTTAGCGAACATCTTCCCATCTGTCCGTTCCGCTTGTTCATAGTTTTCTACTTTTTCTGTCGTGAAGTATACAGTGAGCGCTCCTTTTAGGCGGTTAATCGTAATAGGAATATCGTATGTTTTCGCATGTGTTAAAATGCCAGCCTCTAACATTGCGCCGAGATGATCGAGATGTTCGTACACGCCTTCTTGTTGTAGTACTTCTAAACAGGCAATGCCCGCTAAGATAGAGGCTGGATTGCCGGCCATTGTTCCTGCTTGGTAAGCGGGGCCAAGCGGAGCTACTTGTTCCATAATGTCTTTTCTACCGCCATATGCACCGATTGGTAATCCCCCGCCAATAATTTTTCCGAGTGCAGTTAAGTCTGGTTCGATGCCGAGTAGGTTTTGAGCCCCGCCATACATAAAGCGAAAAGCTGTAATGACTTCATCATAAATGACAAGCGCTCCAGCTGCATGAGCGATGTCGTTAATTGTTTGTAAAAAGCCCGGCTTTGGTTCCACGATACCGAAGTTACCGACGATAGGTTCGACAAGAACGGCAGCGACTTCGCTTCCCCAACGATCCATCGCCTGTTTAAATGCATCGACATCATTAAAAGGAACAGTAATCACTTCTTGTGCAATGCTTTTTGGCACGCCTGCCGAGTCAGGTGTACCTAATGTGGATGGACCAGAGCCGGCAGCAACAAGAACGAGATCGGAATGACCGTGATAGCAACCTGCAAATTTTACAATTTTATCGCGTTCGGTGTATGCGCGTGCGACCCGAATCGTTGTCATGACAGCTTCTGTTCCTGAGTTGACGAAACGCACTTTCTCGAGAGAAGGGATCGCCTCTTTCAACATTTTGGCAAATGTAATTTCATATGGTGTTGGTGTCCCGTATAACACACCATTTTCGGCTGCATGTTGAATTGCTTTTGTAATATGCGGATGAGCATGCCCCGTAATAATAGGACCGTACGCTGCTAAATAATCAATATATTTATTGCCGTCTACATCCCAAAAATATGCCCCTTGTGCTCTTTCCATAACGACAGGTGCACCGCCTCCGACAGCTTTATATGAACGAGAAGGGCTGTTGACGCCACCGACGATATGCTCAAGCGCTTCTTCATATAATTGTTCAGACTTCGTAAAATTCACGCGAAGCCTCCTCCTTTTATGTAAAAATTGTTTCACGATGTTTATTTTATCACATTTATTTGAGCACACCATTTGTTGAGTTTCAACATTTTCGTTACACTAGTAAATAGTGATTTCATAAGAGGTGAGGAACATGTATGCCATTGAAGTAGAAAAACTACGTAAGGAATTTAAGTCATACTCTAGCCGCTCCGGTTTAGCTGGTGCGTTTCGTGATTTGTTTACGAGAAACTATAAAGTCATTCGAGCTGTGGACGATATTTCCTTTACGGTCAAACAAGGAGAAATGGTTGGCTACATTGGGGAAAATGGGGCAGGTAAATCGACGACAATCAAAATGTTAACAGGAATTTTAACGCCGACATCTGGACGAGTCGTTGTGAATGGGATGAATCCGCATAAAGAGCGGGAACGTTTCGTGCAGACGATCGGCGTTGTATTTGGGCAGCGATCACAATTATGGTGGGATATCGCAGTTCAAGAGTCGTTTCGATTGTTAAAAAAAGTATATCGCGTCTCTGATCAAGATTATAACGGGCATATGGATCATGTCATTGAAACGTTAGATATTGGTCCGTTGCTGGATAAACCCGTGCGCAAGCTATCACTTGGACAGCGTATGCGTTGTGAGTTAGCCGCTGCGCTTATTCATAATCCGCCACTTTTATTTTTAGATGAACCAACGATCGGTTTAGACGTGCTTGTGAAGCTAAAAATTCGTCAGTTTTTAAAAGAAATTAATGAAAAGTACAACACGACGATTTTATTAACGACGCACGATATGACAGATATCGAAGCGCTTTGTGAACGCGTCATTATGCTTGATGAAGGGAAAATTATTTACGACGGATCATTGCAACGTTTAAAGCAAAATTGGGGGGAAGGAAAGCAAATTCATTTTCAATTTCGCGATATCGTCTCAAAAGAAGAGCTTATGCTACTTGTTGATGCGACGTGGGAACAAGGGGAAGATCGATATAGTTGGATTGCGCATGTTCGTGCAACGGATATGGCACATGTTATTGGAAAAGTCGTTTCTTCCTATGAATTAAAAGATATTCACATTCGTGAAGTATCGACGGAAGAAATTATTCGCAACATTTATGAAGAAGGGATTCATCATGGCTAAATATATTGAAATGATTCGTATGCGCTTTTTAATGATGTTAGCGTATCGAACGAATTATTATAGCGGCATTTTTATTTATAGCATTAATATCGGAGCGTATTATTTTTTATGGTCTGCCATTTATGGAGGGCAGTCGTCTATTCAAGGAATGACAGTTGAACAAATGACGACATATGTCGCGATCGCTTGGATGGCAAGAGCGTTTTATTTTAATAACATTGATCGTGAAATTGCGATGGAAATTCGCGAAGGAAAAGTGGCGATTGAACTTATTCGTCCGTACAACTATTTAATTATGAAAACGATGCAAGGGCTTGGGGAAGGGATTTTCAGATTACTTTTCTTCTCACTTCCGGGAATGATTATCGTCACATTCGTTTTTTCGCTTCAATTTACAGCAAATGTTCATACGTGGGGATATTTTGCTTTGTCAACAATGTTTAGTTTTATTATTAACTCTCAGCTCAACTTGATAGCTGGGATGGTCACGTTTTTTACGTTAAATGGGGAAGGGTTGCTTCGCGCCAAACGATTTGTTATTGATTTATTTTCAGGGCTTATTTTGCCAATTAGTTTCTATCCCGAGTGGGCGCAACATGTTATGCACTATTTGCCTTTTCAAGCGATTAGTTACATTCCAAGTATGATTTTTACGGAAAGCTTTACAGGGGATGCTGTGATTAAAGGGCTGATGTTTCAAGTGGTTTGGTGCGTCGTATTAATTGTGCCGATTTACGTATTATGGAGAGCGGCCAAACGAAAACTCATCATTCAAGGGGGGTGAACATATGTTTTATATATCAATTTTTTTTCAGTATATGAGTCAATATATAAAAACAAAGTTGCAATATCGTACCGATTTGTTTGTGGAGTTTTTATCTGATTTAATGTTTCAAGGTGTAAATTTAATTTTTATCCTTGTTGTATTTGGACATACGCAATTATTAAACGGGTGGACGCGCGATGAAATTATTTTTATTTACGGTTTCTTTTTAGTTCCGTTCGCCTTGTTCGCCTCATTTTTTAACATTTGGGATTTTAATGAACGATACATTGTACGAGGAGAAATGGATCGTGTATTAACTCGTCCTGTGCATAGTTTATTTCAAATTGTGCTTGAACGTATGGAGCTTGAGTCGCTTCTTGGAGGAATTACCGGTTTAATCGTTATGGGTTATGCTGCATCAAGGTTACATTTAACGTTTCATTGGTATGATGTCGTTTTATTTTTGTTGTTCGTTTTAGGAGGGACGTTCGTTTACGCGGGCATTTTTATTTCATTAGCAAGCATTAGTTTTTGGTCTGATGCACGCAGTTCGATTATGCCGATGATGTATAATATAGGAAACTACGGAAGATACCCTGTCGATATTTACAATCGTGTTATCCGCTACATTTTGACATGGATTTTGCCGTTTGCATTCGTTGGTGTATATCCAGCGGCGTACTTTTTGCGTAAAACGGAATGGTACACGTATTCGTTTTTGACGCCGATGATGGGTGTTATATGTTTTACTTTATCGTTGCTGTTATGGAACGCGGGTGTCAAACGTTATCGAGGTGCCGGGAATTAAATAAAACATCCCCTCGTATATATGAGGACAGGAGGGGATGTTGTGACGTATGTATTTATTGGCATCATTGCTTTTATTATATGTATGAGCGTTCGTTCCTTTTGGCAAGCGAAACGCTCAGCCATTTCAATAAAAAACTTTATCGCTATTTTATTTGTTTATTCAACGACAATAATCGGTTTTGCGCTTGTGTATACAATTTTGCATATAAATGGACATGTTGTTATGATGGAAAATGGGAAGACTATAGTCGCTTCTAACTTTTTTCAATATGCCGAAACAAGTTTATATTTTAGTGCAGTGACATTGCTTTCCGTTGGCTATGGCGATATTGTCCCGATTGGAATCGGTCGGTGGATTGCGATGGTTGAAGCGCTGCTTGGCTATGCGCTACCTGCTGCTTTTGTTGTTCGAACGGTGATGGACGTAGAAAAAAGATAGGAGGAGAAACATGGAAGCGCCTAATTTTACATTACCAGCGAGTAATGGGGAAAACGTCACATTGTCGCAATTTCGTGGAAAGTATGTTGTATTATATTTTTACCCGAAAGACATGACGCCAGGATGTACGACAGAAGCTTGTGAGTTTCGTGATCATTATGAAGTATTTGAGGAACTTGGAGCGGTTGTAATCGGTATTAGCCCTGACTCAATTGGTAGGCATAAAAAATTTATTGAAAAACATCGTTTGCCGTTTTTACTTCTTGCTGATGAAAAACAAGATGTCGCAAAAGCATATGGAGTATGGAAGTTAAAGAAAAACTTTGGTAAAGAGTATATGGGGATTGAGCGTTCGACGTTTTTGGTTGATCCAAACGGTCAAATTGTACAAGAGTGGAGAAAAGTGAAAGTAAATGGGCATGTTGAAGAGGTGTTAAACGTTTTAAAAGGGGCGGTTGGCTCAAACAAATAATAAAATTGTTGCGTACGATATAGTAAGCACACACCTCCTCAAATATGTACGCGGCGATTGTTCAACGATCGCCCTTTTTTCTTCCCTAAAAATCCAATTGACAAATGGTTTCATTTTTTTGTACACTATTTATAAAAATTATAAATTAATAATTATAATTTTTATAAATGAAAGTGAGGTGCATGACGGTGACGCACGCACATCAATTAAAAGAAGCGCTTCACACATTGAAAGAAACCGGCGTCCGTATTACACCGCAACGTCATGCGATACTCGAATATTTGATTCAGTCAATGTCCCATCCAACAGCGGATGAAATTTATAAAGCTTTGGAAGGAAAATTTCCAAATATGAGTGTCGCAACTGTGTATAACAATTTGCGTGTGTTTAAAGAAGTCGGTCTTGTTAAAGAATTAACGTATGGTGATGCGTCTAGTCGTTTTGACTTTGTTACGACACATCATTATCACGTCATTTGCGAAGCGTGTGGAAAAATTGTTGATTTCCATTATCCTGGTTTAGACGAAGTAGAAGATTTAGCGGCACATGTGACAGGATTTAAAGTAAGTCATCATCGGATGGAGATTTACGGAACGTGTCCAGACTGTCAAAAAGGACATCATTAAAAAAGCTGGTAGCATTGATGCTATCAGCTTTTTTTGTTTCTTTTTTTTCGATTATATTTTTCATCAAATTCTTTTCCTTCAAGTGTCGGATCCAGTGTCAGAGGTTCGTTGCAATACATACATACATCGACTCGACCGAGCATTTTTGTTACTTTGTTGCATGAAGGGCAAACGACTTGTACCGTTTTTGTTGACAACATACCAATCCAAAAATAAACAACTGTACTTGCGATAATAAACAACAGACCTAAAATCATGAATATTGTCATAACGATAGGGGATGTACGAAAAAATATGCCCCCATACATGACAAAAAATCCAATGAAAATTAAACTTAGCGCAAACGTACGAATTTTGTTGATCTTGCTTGAATATTTTACACCCACGTTATTCCCTCCTATGCATAACTATATCATAAGTTTTGAATGATAAGCATTAACAAAGCAGGAGTTTTTTTAAAATTGTCGAATATCGTCAAACAATGTTGAAAAGTGGAGGAGTCGGTTATGGAAGATGTGTTGCGTCCAATTTACCAAGAGCGAGCTAGTCAGTCACGCACCCTCGGTATTCTAATGGTTGAAAGAGGGTCGGATTACTCTCCAGAGACGGATTTATTTGATGTTGTTTTATTTGTTATTGTTCGAGAGGGGGAGGAGATGGTTTTTATTAAACATTATGCCTTCGGAGAAAAAAGTGCATCATTGTACGTTGTAGACGAACGTCAAGTGAAAGAATGGGTGTTGCTCGGTTCTAACCGGAAAGTAATAAATTGGCTGTTGAATGGGAAAGTTTTGTTCGAGCGCAATGAATATATCGAACAATTGCGCCAACGTCTATTGCAGTTTCCTGAAGAGGAAAGAAAGGTAAAGATGGGGATAGAATTTGCTAGATTGGTGCGACGCTACATCGAGGGCAGGAGTTTTTTTGAAAAAGATCAATGGCTTGATGCATACAACCATGTGTTGCATGCCCTCCATCATTTAGCTCGGCTATCCATTATCGAAAATGGCTTTTATCCCGAAGTGACTATATGGAATCAGGTAAAGCAGATTGAGCCACAAATTTATAAATTATATGCGGAGCTAGTTGGGAGTGAGGAGCCACTTGATAAGCGATTGCAATTGCTATTTCTAGCAAGTGATTTTTTCATTCATTCGAAACTTAAACAAGGAGCAAGTCATCTAATGCATGTGCTTGAAAAAAAAGAAACATCATGGTCTATGGCGGAGTTGTTAAGTGAAAAAGAGTTGACAGTGTATGGTGTTGATTTAGAGATTTTGCTTGAGTTTCTCGTTGAAAAACATATGCTTTCTGTTCAAAAAATCGCAACGAAAGGGAAAGGGATTTTTCATAGACATTACATAGTTGAAAAAAATAATAAATAAAAGTATTGACGTTTAAAAATGTTCGTGATATATTTTTAATCGTCGCTATCGGAGATGTGGCGGCGGTTAAAAAACAAAACTCATTATTGACATCGAAACGCCGATGTGATAGTATGAAAAAGTCGCTCAGAGAGCGACGGAGATGTTCCTTGAAAACTGAACGAAGCGAAAAGCGTATGAAAGCTAAGGATAACT